>JBGCFH010000253.1:0-5442 GCA_045106825.1 Saprospiraceae bacterium
TTAACACGTTCATTCGTCAAGGTTCAGCGAACCGTAACCGTTTGTAGCACCGAATTTTAGCACACGTCATTGAGGTTCGGAGAACCGACACCGTTTTGCATTATATGTTCTTTTGGAATTTACGGTGTCGGTACGCTGTACCTCAAAAAATAAATCCAATATCTTAATTCTACAAACGGTTACGGTTCTCTGAACCTTTATCGTTCTAATGTGAAATTATTTTTGATATTTATCTCATTTCAAATCATACAAATCATCATAAAATTCGAACAAATATTCATCTTTATACTCAATATCAAACTTCTTCAAAAAGTCTAAATATTCTGCTCGGAAAGTTCGCTTTTTGTGATGCTGTTCTTGATTATCAATGTATTTCACTACGCTATCAATATGCGAACGGGAATACGAAAATGCACCGTAACCGTTTTGCCATGAAAATTTATTATTCGCCCACGATTGTTCTTTGATTTTTTTGGTAGAACCTGTTTTGATGTTATTTACTAAATTTGAAATACTTTGATCGGGATGTAAACCAACGAAAATATGAATATGGTCACGCATTGCATTGATAGCAATTAACTTATGTCGTCTATTTTGAACAATCCCTGTGATGTATTTATGAACTTCTTCCTTATGTTCTTTTGGAATTAATGATTTTCGACCTTTTACAGAAAAAACGAGTTGAACGTAAAGTTGTATGTACGTATCTGCCATTGTAATTTGATTAGGTTAGTAGAATAATTTATCATTTGTAAAATATGGATTTTTTGTTAATATGGAATGATGAATTGTGTAGTTTGTCGTGAATTTGGGTAAATTTACGGTGTCGGTTCTCCGAACCTCAAAAAAGATATCCAATATATCAATTCTATAAACGGTTACGGTTCGCTGAACCTTGACGAGTAAACGTAATGAAATATTTGTCGTGTAATACGTTGGAACGATAAAGGTTCAGCGAACCGATGCTGTTTGTAGCACCGAAATTTAGGTGATATTATTGAGGTTCGGAGAACCGACACCGTTAAATTTCAATTCTTCATCACTCAAAAACCTCTAAACAATCATCATTATCCAAAAAATCAAAAATCATATCTGCATTTTGGAACATAATTTCGGCAAGAGTTGTGGTAGAAGTATTACTTATTCTAAGCAAAATCACTTTTGGTGATGCTTTATGTTCTAATAGAATATTATCAAAATCTTCATCTAAAGTAAGAATAGCTTTGAATTGATTGTTTTTGGCGTAAATGAAAATTTCGAAATCATTTGCATCTGTTAAGTTGCAATATTTGACGTGCGTAATATCGGGAAAAGTCGTTTCTATCTTTTGGATTAGTCGAAAAGAATATTTTGGTCAATCTGTATTTTCATCAACTTGCTTTTGTAGCGGTTACAATAATTCGTCTTTGTCGATTGGCAGCAAACTCTAAAGCTGTCAAAATATCTCGTTGTGTCAGTTCAGGAAAATCATATAAAATTTCCTCAAAAGTCATACTGGAAGCTAACCAACGCAAAATATCTTCTACCGAAATTCGCATATTCCAAATGCAAGGTTTACCACTTTTTTCCCTTTTTGTATCGTTATAATGTCTTTGTATATGTACATAAATGATTTTTGCTTATTTACGTCTTTTTGATTAAAATAGAAACATATAGAACGATGCAATTCGGTATATTCGTGATGCACACATTATAAAAATCATCAATGATAAACGACACACTAAAATAAATCTATTTCAATCCGTTAGAATACTTAACCGAAAACACCGAATAAATATAAAATCTATTTTAAATATATAAGCTAAGTAGTATCAGCTTTTAAGTAAGTTTTTGAAGATATGTTTAACTATAAAAATAACCCAATAATTTTGGTTACATTGTAGAATGTAAATTATTCATTAAATATAAAACTATGAAAATCAATTTATTAGTTATTGGAATTATTCTGTTATTCGCCAGTTGTGATCCTGTGAAAGGAATTGAATTTATTAATAAAACGGATTCGTCTGTTGATGTAATAATGGCTTTAGATACCAATTCTGTATATTATAAACAAGAACGATTTGAAAATGAAATGATTTCTGATACGAATTCAATTGTTATTACGATTGAAGGAAATAATACGATGAGTTTTTATTTAGGAATGGGAAATTGGTCAGAAGACGAGCTGAAATTATTTGCTCGTTCAATGAAAAAATTAGAAATTATTACAAAAGAGAAAACAACGTCTTACGATTCAGCAGAATCAATTTATGAATTACTCCATAGTTCTCAAATTAATCGTAGTGTTCAGATTGAAATTGAGTAAATAGATGAAAATATCAAGATAATGAAAGCAACTATTCCACAAATCATCCAAACAGAATTAAACGATTCCGTAGAAGCCATTCAAAAAATAGTTGGATTTGGAATTGTAAATCAAGTATTTCAGGTCAAAGGAAAGAAAAGGGATTATGTAATTCGATTAAATGAAGAAGCCGCTAAAAAAATTGAATATCAAAAGGAAAATTGGTGTATTCAAAAAGTGGCTAACTTAGGAATTCCTTCGCCTGAAATGTTAGGAATTGGTTTGTGGAATGATATTTCATTTATGATTCAAAACAAAATCGAAGGTCAAAATGGGCAACTTTGTACAACGACTGAGAAATTGAAAATATGGGAAGATTTAGGGCGTTATGCTTCGAAATTTCATCAAGTCAAACGTATTGAAGTTACAGCCGTTGAAGAAAATGAATTTCATAAAAACTGGCAATCGAAACTTCAATATAACCTCAATGAGTTGAATGAAAAGGATAGTTTATTAGACCATAAAATTCTAACTCAAGTAGAACACAACAGCATTACAGCAATATTATCAACCTTAAAAAATAAGGTTTTTCAAGTTGGTTTAGTACACGGAGATTTATGTCCAAGAAATGTGATTTGGAATGAGGAAATAACGTATTTATTAGATTGGGGAACAGCCGAAATTAATATTGTTCCACACAACGAAATTGGACTTATCTTAATGTCTAAAGAAGCATCAAATATTGAATTTCAGGCTTTTCTTGATGGTTTAGGAATGTCTGATTCCAATTATAAAACAATCAAAAAAGATATTCAAATTTTGAATTTATTGCATCTATTAGATAAATATCGTTGGGCAGAAAGTTATGATGTGGAGCATTTAGATGAGTTTGGACAGAAAGTTTGTTTAGCGTTGGCTATTGTTAGAGAGAACCCTAACAAAACAAAAAACAGTAACAACAAATTGTAAGAATTAGAAAAGCATCAAGTTCCATCATCTTTTTTATTCATGGCTTCACGCATTTTTTTACGTAAATCTTTGACTTTTTCTTTCCGTTTTGCCTTTCTTTCCTCTCGGCGTTCAACTCGTTCTACTTTTCGTTCTCAACCTCTTGTGCATACATTTCTAAATATTGCCAATCTTGATTGCTAATCAATTTAGACTTATGCTTTGCCATTTCAAAAAAGAATTTATCATGTGTCAACATAATGATTTGAAAATCATCAAATTCCTTAAAAATAATATCCAGCACAATATCTCGATTACTCATATCCAAACTCAACAACAAATCGTCTAAAACCAATATTTTTGGAGCATCAACCGATAATTTTTCTGTCAAAACGGCTAAACGAATGGACAATGCAACCGTTGTCAATCTCGCTTCATTCAAAAAAGTATGTGGTCGGTGAATAATTTTCTTATCTGTTGCTATTTTTTTATGTAAATATTCTATTTCTAAAATAATTTTTGGTGCAATCGTTTTTCTATCTCTTGCTTTTGGTTTCCAAGGTATAAAAGCATCATAAGTACCATTTTCAAAAGTTAAATCTATTTTGAATGGCTGATTGAATTTTTGTTGTAAATATTCATTGGCTTTCTCCAAAATTGTTTTAATATATTTATCCATTTCTTGATTAAAAATTCCAAATGCACTTTGAAATCGTTGATAAGGTGGCTCGTGCATTTTTCCACGAGGATGTAAACCAGGTTTTAACATTTTCCATAGTTCCGCAGCATTTGTTGAACCAACTGAACCATCAGGTTTTGTATAATCTCGCTTCATTTCTACAAACGGCAAAATATGACGCTCAAAAAATGGAAAGATATTTATCTCTTCGCCATTTGACGCATCATAGACTTTTGCTAATAGTTTATAATTGATAAAATCACTTGATTGTAACGCTTCTTTCACAATCGTTCCTGAAGAGGTATTAATCGTTGTGAGCGAAATTTCTCTTGATGTTTTGGCTTTTGTTTCGTCTTCAAACGTAATTCTGATTGCACTATTTTCATCCGCTTTCATAAAGCGATTCGTCAAACATTGGTCATGTCTTGGGTCAAAGTATTTCTTTATTTCCTTGTCATCTGTCTTCGTTACACTTTGCAAAAAAGTATATAATGACCAATAAATAGAAGATTTTCCACTTCCATTTTCTCCATAAATTAATACGTTTTTACATTCTATTGGAATAGGCTTTTTACCATTAAAAAATTTAAAATTTTCTAACTCAAGTATCTTGATTTTGTGCATTATTGAATAGGTTATACAATTCACCATAAAATGAGTAAAGTGTTATTTACAGGGAATTGCTTGATTTATTATTAAATAGTTATCCTCGTTTTATTGGCATCACGATATGTTCTAACCGAATATTCATCAGTTTTAAATTATTACGGATTTCATTCTTCCGTTCTCGCAATCTTTGATACGCTTTGTGTATCGTTGCTGCCTTATCATTACTTTCTACTAAAACAGGAAAATCTCGCTTCACATACTTCATAAATGATATATCTGCCGCTCTAAAATCCTCCTCAAAATACAACTCCATCACCATCGCATCTATCACTTCTTCTATCAATTCAATAATATGACTATTCGGTACATAGTCGTTTATCGGCTTTTCTGTATTATGTAGATATAAAATGTAATCTACGAGGTTTTCAAAGAGTTCTTGTTTGGATTTTGAAATTTTTGGAATTGGTAATTTCTCCATAAAAATTGTAAATAATCTTACAGATGAATTTCCAAGTTGGGAAGAAATTTGACGATAATACCAATCAATTAATTTTGTATTTAAAATTCCTGTTAAATGTTTCAAATTGATATTTCCACAAATAAAATAAATTGTGTTATCTAATAAAATACCTTTTTCATCAAAACAGAAGGTTAATTGTCTTTTTGAAATATCATTATAGATTATTTTCGGTTCATGGAAAGATTTCCAATATCTAATTTGATCTTGAGTTTCAAACCACTTATTAGATGTTTTTTTACGAGTTTTTTCTTTTTTACCATTCTCATTAATAAAAGATTCTCCTATCTGTTTAAGTTTTGGTAAGTAATTTTCCAAATGAGCTTTAACAGCAGAAAAATCGTTTATATCAATATTTTTCGCAGGAAAAGTTGAAATCAACCATAAATTACTCCAATTTGC
>JBGCFH010000254.1:0-21603 GCA_045106825.1 Saprospiraceae bacterium
GACATTACTTTCGGTACTTCCGTGAATAATGGCTCAGGAAGTGTAAAAAAGTCTTTCTTAAAACTATTGTTGAATCGTTGAGCGATATTTCGAGACAACTCTAAATGCTGTTCTTGATCTTTTCCGACAGGAACAAAATCCGCTTTATAAATCAAAATATCTGCCGCTTGTAAAACAGGATAACCAAACAATCCAGCTGATACGAATCCATCTTTATCCGATTCTTGAACCTGTTGCGTTTTGTCCTTAAATTGCGTCATACGAGACAATTGTCCATACGAACAAGTACAACTTAAAATCCAGCTCAATTCAGCGTGTTCAGGCACCATTGACTGAATGAATACATTCTCAATATCAACACCACAAGCCAATAAATTGAACGCTAAATTCCAAGTGTTTTCACGCAATTTTTTTGCATTGTAAGGCATTGTCATTGCATGATAATCTACGATTCCGTAGAAGCATTTATATTGTTCTTGTAGTCGAACCCAGTTTTGAACTGCACCAAAGTAGTTACCAAAGTGCATATCACCAGTCGGTTGAATACAAGATAAAACTCTTTTCTTTTCCATGAGGAATAAAGTTGCGAGTTGTGAGTTGCAGGTTGCGGGTTTGACAAACCAACGCCAGTTTTTTACTTATATAAAATCTGTCGTTGAAACGATAAAACCCGCAACCCGCAACTCGCAACTCGTTTACAAAACTGCTGTTACAGAAATCTCTACATTAACGTTTTTTGGTAGCGTTTTCACAGCAACGGCTTCACGAGCAGGTGCTTGTGCTTCATCAAAATATTCTGCATACACTTCGTTGATGTCATTATAATATCCCATGTCTGACATAAAAATGGATACTTTCACAACATTCGTAAAGTCTGCTCCAGCTTTGTGTAAAACTGCCATAATATTCGTCATCACCTGACGAGTTTCTTTCTTAATATTGTCCATTACCAACTGTTTTGTTGTTGGGTTAATGGCAATCTGACCTGAAAGAAATAAAAAACCATTAGCTAAAACTGCTTGATTATAAGGGCCAACAGGTGAAGGTGCGTTTTCTGTATTGATAATCTGTTTCATTTATTTGGTGATTGGCGATTGGCGATTGGTGATTGGTTAAAAAGAACGAATCACTGATTACAAATCACTACCGTACTAATAACTAAAAAAAACACAAAAAGCCCCAAATCCGAACGGACAGGAGCTTGATGCTAAATATCTTGAATAAGTTCTTTGATAAACTACTCAGCCTCGTCGTAATTAACGATAACCTGTCCTTTGTAATACAAGTTACCTTCGTACCAATACGCACGATGCCAAAGATGTGGTTCGCCAGTTTTTGGGCAAATTGATACATTTGGAGCTTCAGTTTTGTAATGCGTACGACGCTTACGTTTGCGTTGTTTTGATATTCTACTCTTAGGATGTGCCATTTTTCGACTCTTTTATAAATTTCCTCAATTCAATCTGATAAATACTTAAAATGCTAAGTCATTTATCAATTCTATTCACAAATCTCAAAAACAAGTATAATTCGTAAAGTAATTTATAGTTTACACTTTACACTTATATTTTTAAATTTTTTAATGCTGACCAAATATCATCTTGATTATCATCATCTTCTACTTCATCTCCAGAATTGAATTGCGAAAAATCAAATCCACAAATCGGTTCTTCTGTTTCTGTCAAAGCACAAGCTTTTTTGATAGGTAAATTTAAGTGAAGTAATTCATAAATCAATGAAGCAACGTTGTAATCAACTGCTGTTTCATGAATATAAATAATGTCTTCATCTTCTCCAGGTTCTTCCCGCATTTTTATAATAAATTGCTGATTGCCTTTAATCGGTAAATCAAAATTGTCAGCACATCTATCACAAATTGTTTGAATTGTTCCTTCAAAATCAAAATCCAAAACAAACATTCTCGATTGCTTATCAAAAGCTAAGTGAATGTTTAAATCAGAATTTTCAATTAAAGAATTTTCAAAGTGTTGAAAAAACGCTTTATTTATATTAAAATCAAAATGATGGATTCCTTTTTTTAGTCCTGAAAAAGGAATTTTGTAACCAATCAATGCTTTCATTGTAGTACATTTCACAAATGTGGTGCAAAGGTATCATTTTACACCAAAATCTGAAAATTATTTTTAAAAAAAATTTGATTGTACCGATTTTATCGGCCGCCCAATTATTCTGTGATTTAATTGTTATCGGTTTGATTACTGTTTTGACGTGTTTTATATGCTTTTTTATTAAAAACAATGAGCGAAGAAATAACAAATAACAATTTAACAATAAATCTTCTAACTGTATTCTGATAATATTCGTTCGATTACCATTGTCTTTTTATTATGCTCATTAGCGACTTTTTTCCAAGCCATTGGCTTTAATACTGGAATTAGTCCTTTCACTTTTTTAATAAAAGACAGTAATTTTTCTAAATTTGGAAGAAAATCAGCGTAAAAATACCAAGTTGCGGTTTGTCCATTATCTACAATAGCGATAAATGAATTTTGTCTTTGAAAACGATACGTTGTTTCATTAGATACTAAAATAAACGATGTAGAAATCTCTTGCATATTGCTACGTAACAACAGTAAAGTTTTTGTATCAGGAGATTTATGTTCGCCTTGCACATAAAAACCAGATAGTTGCGGTTGCATCACTAATGCATCCCAAACACTTAATAATAATTGTTTAGAAAACTTGTGAGGATGAGAAATCAACATGTCTGGAAAAAGTTGTGTATGTAATAAGATTTTTGGGTCAGCATCTTGATTTTTTAGATTTAGAAACCACGTCCAATCTCTGCCTCGTTCACAAAACAATGGAATGATTTTGCGAGACTTGAGTAATTCTAAATTTTTATCATTTAAACCATCAAAGGAATCTGTTTGTCCAAACAAATACAATGGATTAACCTCTAAAAAAACACTAAATTGAAAAAGTGTATCCAACATATTCGCTATCAAAAAATATTCTTTAATAGCTTCAGGCAATTTTATATCATAAGCTTCTTCTATAGCAGTGATTTCTGCCAATCGATTAGAATCTATAATAGGTTCAACTTCTAATAAGTCAAAAATTGCTTGATGATATTTAAGTGTCATTTTTAGTAGTTTATGTATTATTTAGGTTGGAAAGTTTTGTAAGAGATTGATTTTTAGCATTTAATACACAAAACCAAAAACATGTTATGCTAATATAATGTATCATTTTTCATTAAAAAAATTTAAAGCTACAATTTAAAAGGAATTTTTATAAAAAGAAAATGGTTATGCTCTGTATTATTACCAATAAATAATTTTTTAAAATAAAACATTAAAACCATGAATGATAAAACAACTAAAAAAATCAGTAAATTTCTTTCTTATGTTCTAAGACATAATCCCGATAAATTAGATCTAACATTAGATGAACAAGGTTGGACTTCGGTCGAGGAACTACTGGGCAAATTGAATAATGTGTCGATGGAACAACTCGAATATGTTGTCGCAAATAATAATAAAAAACGATTTGCTTTTAATAATGATAAAACTCAAATTCGAGCAAATCAAGGACATTCAATCAAAATTGATTTAGCTTATGAAGCTATCAAACCGCCCAAATTTCTCTATCACGGAACAGCGACTAAAAATATTAATTCTATTCAAAAAAGTGGAATTATTAAAGGAAGTCGTCATCATGTTCATCTTTCTGCGGATATTGACACAGCGACAAATGTGGGACAAAGACATGGAAAACCTGTTATTCTTATTGTAAAATCAATAGCAATGTATGAGCGAGGTTATGAGTTTTTCCTTTCGGAAAATGGTGTTTGGTTAACCGATTTTATACCGACTGAGTTTATTGATTTTTAAAGATAAAGAATTAAATAAAGATGAAAAGCACTTTAAAAGTGCCTTTCATTTTCATCAATTCTTACTCATCAAACTTATCCAAATCATATTCTTGAATAATTTTGATTAATAATTCGGAATATGTTTTATCTGTCGAATAACCTTTTTCTTTCAATCCTTTTGCCCATTGTTTATAATCCGTAGAACTAAATTGTTTCAAATCTACGAATCGACCTTTGGTAATCAGTTCGCTGTGATCCCGAAAACTTTTCCAAGCACTTTTGTACGAACGATAACAAACGCCTTGAATCTCACGAGTTCCTTCCGTCCATGTAGAGCCACAAGTAATACTAAAATGATTATTGTCTTTCGTTGCTAATTCTCCTGTTCCAGCTTGTCCGTGAAGCAATGCTTGTGCTAAAGTTATGGAAGCAGGAACGCCAAACAGGTTCATTTCTTCTACTGCGATGTGAGAATATCGTTTGATAAAAGCCTTCTTTTTTGAGGTTTTCACGTCATTGTAAACGCCTTCTAAAGTCTTTGGAACTTTGTCTTTTTTATCTTTACTGCCAAATAAGAATGGAAATAAAGAAAAGGTTTCCTTACGACTATCTTGTTGCATTTTCTCTGTAAATCCTTGATTCTGATCTGTTTGTGTACCATTCGGATATTGTTCTTCGATGGTTGGCGGAAGCTCGTTACTACTATTGCCGAAAGGCGAAGATAAATCAAAGTGTATCGTCAAATCTTTATATGAAAAGACGATAATGATTAACAATAATAAAGTCAATTTTTGCCAGTTTTTGCCTACAAAAGTTTTGATTTGATACACATAATAGTTTTGTTGAGCTTTATATCGCTGAAGAAATCGTCGTTTATTTAGCATCGCAAGTGAATTTATTTGTTTTAAATAATATTATCTACAATTCAAATATAAAACAAATTGTTTCAAATTGCAATTTTTAATTATGTAATATTAAAAAAATAAACGCTTTTAATCTTCGGTAACAGCTATTTTTAGTCACCACAACTAACGGTTCATTATTCATAACAACACATAAATGAAATCATTAAAGAACGATAAGTTTTACATCTTCAATTAAAACGCTTACTGTATTTTAACAATCTTTCACTTTAGTTTCGACTTCAAATAAAGGTCAATTTTTATTGATAATCATTAAGTTAATGTTTTAAAAATATTATTATTTCGGTATAATATATTTTTAAAACTGTTCTAAACCTTTCAAAAATTGTTGGTCGTTCTCAATCTGACCGAATGAAAACGGTTTATCATTTTTGATAATAATATCTGGTTCAACGCCTTCTGTCAATAAATCTCGACCGTTTAACAAGCTAATTCTCGCTATCGAACAAGCCATTACATAATCATTAGCTAAAGGAATAAAAGTGTGAATTAAACCTTTGCCATTTGTTCGTTCTCCGATTATCATTGCTCTTTTTTCGTATTGTAATGAACCAGCTAAAAGTTCGGCAGCGCTTGCTGTTCCATTGTTTGTTAATACAACGATTGGTAAATCTGTGATTTTTTTTTCTAATGTTGGTAAAACACTTAGATAATTACTTTTGCCTTCGGTTTTTCCCATTGCCGCTTGTCCCATACAAAATCCGCCGATTCGTTGTGCTTCTTGCAATAATCCACCGGGGTTGTTGCGTAAGTCTAATAAGATTCCATCGACATTTTTTTCTTGAAATTGTTGGATAATATCTTGAAATTGTGGTGCAGCAGCATTAGTAAACTGCGGAAACCAAATACAACCGATTTGTTTTCCATCGTGTTCAACGACTTTAAAATAAGGTTCTAATGATTGTTGAACAAGAGCCGTTTTGACTTTAATTTTTTTAAGGTTTCCGTTTCGTTTTATTTTTAGTTTGACCTTTTTACCTTCTTTTAGACGCATCAAATCCATCACTTCTTCCAGTTGTAAACCGTCAACCGAAGTTCTATTAATTGATAAAATAATATCGTTAGGTTGTAGATTTGCTTTTGCAGCTGGTGAGTTATGTAACGGTGTGATAATCTTAACTTCACGAGTTTTGCTATCAATATCAACACATAGCATTTCGGTTAAACCGATTCCGATATGTTGAGATTTCGTTAGTTCTGTATTTAAGATTTTGAATTGTTCGGGCGTTAATACTCGAACAGAAGGATCATCTAAACGAAAAAGTAAACTATCTACAAATTGTGTATTTTTTAATGACAACATCTCCATTAACAACACCGTTTCCAGTTCGATTTTTTTCCAATCTTTTCCATTGTATGTTGTATCATAATATTGATTATCAATGGATTGAATGACTTGACTAACAATTTCTTCACCTGGTTCTTTTTGTGCATTAGAAAAAAATGGAATTGCAAACATTGTTATTATCAATAAACCTTTTACATTATTTTTCATATATTTTTTATAATTGTCTTTCAAATTTCTTGATACAAGAAACGAAACCTATTGTAACTTTGACAATAAAACACTATTTTTTCAACGTTTATTTTTTTTAGTTTAAATCGTGTTGTAGTTTAAGTAGTTCCTACATACCAAAACGACTTAACCTAAGAAACGACTTAAACGACCAAAACTAAGAAACTAAAAAGATGAAACGAACGATACTTTTTTTAATTGTAATTATTTGTATGGCTTTTCAGCCACAAAATGATAAGCTGACAACACAATCTATAATCAAGGAGGTTTTTGAATTGGCGAAAGCTGGATATGATAATATGGATGCGAAATCACTAATAAAAGCCGCTAAAATATTAATTGATAATCCCGAAGTTCGAGTCATCAAAACTCAAGAGGAAATTGATGAATATGAGCCTTCACAAGATGAATCAATTTTAGAATCACATAATTTTTTTAATCCTTCTGAACTTCTTGCTGATGCTAAAAAATTCGCTCCTTATGATGCTAAAATCTTACATTGGAGAATTGAACAATTAGAAAAACGCTTAAAAGGTTATCGAGAAATGAGTCTAAATTATAATAAAATCAAGGTAAAAAATTACTTGGTTTATGGTAATAATAGTAAGACGATTTTGATGAATTTTGATAAAAATAAAAAGATTAGCATGTCGGTTCGTATTGGTAACAATTTGCAATTAAAGGTTCTGGATACGACATTGAAAAAAGCAGTTGGAACAAGTAAATTTATTGGCGATGCTCGTTTATTGACATTCACTGCTCAATCTGATGGCAACTACAAAATCACTATTGAAAATACTTCTGATAAAGCAAATGATTGTTATTTGATGATTGAAACGAAGTAGTTACTGGTTGCTGGATACTGGTTGCTGGATACTTTTTAAATTATAAATTTTAACGTTATTGAACTTTTTTGGAATCAAAAATGTCAATTGTAACAAAATTAAAATATAGGATTAATATTTTTTAAGTAACAAGCATCCAGTATCAAGCAACCAGAAACCAGTACAATATGAACGCCATCAACCTTTACAAAGAAGCGTATTCGGGACATCCGAAAGAAGTTTGGGCATTGTCAGTCATTACTTTTATCAATCGAATGGGAACAATGGTTTTACCATTTTTGACCGTTTATCTCACCACAGTTTTAGATTTTTCCTTAACGAATGCTGGATTCATTGCGAGTGGCTTTGGGTTTGGTTCGTTGGCAGGTTCTTATCTTGGTGGAAGATTTAGTGATAAGTTTGGTGCAAATAATGTGATTATCGCCAGTTTGGTTACTGGTGGTATTATGTTTATTTTTTTACAATTTGCGGTTTCTTTTTATGGAATTATGGCAATGATTTTTGTAACGGCAATGTTTGGTGAAGCATATCGACCTGCGATGACGACTTCGATGGGTGATTATGTTCCTAAGTCAGAAACTGGTCGTTCGATGTCTTTGATTCGGTTGGCGATAAATCTGGGAATGGCTGGAGGTCCAGCGATTGGTGGATTTATTGCCGTGACTTTGGGGTATCATTGGTTGTTTTGGATTGATGGTTTAACTTGTATTTCTGCTGCGATTATTTTCTACTTTGTATCAAGGCATTGGAAAAAACAAGCAAACAAAAATGACATTACAGCAATCTTAGAAGAAGATGAAACGGAAGCGATTCCACCATTAAAAAACAAGAATTATGTTATCTTTTTGATTGCGACTTATTTTGTTGGATTTGTGTTTATGCAATGGTTTCATAGTGTTCCTGTTTTTCTAAAATCAGGTTGGAATTTACAAGAAGATGCGATAGGAACATTGATTGGTTTGAGTTGTATTATTATCGTTGTTTTTGAAATGCCGTTGATTCATAGTGTAGAAAAAGCTGGTAAAATTCGGGGTTATATTTTGTTTGGCGTTTTTCTGATTGGTGTTTCGTATTTGTTCTTTTTATTCGATGGTTCATTTGCCTTAGCATTGGTCATAGTTTCAATTTGGACGTGTGGCGAAATGATTTTTATGCCGCTGAATAATGCGATTCCTATCAACGTTAGTACAAAGAAAAATCGTGGTGAATATATGTCATATTTTTGGATGGTTTGGTCATTGGTACATATTACAGCACCGATTGTAAGTTTGTTTATAATGGATAAACTTGGTTATCATTCGCTTTGGTTTTTTCTTTTTGGAATGGCGTTGATTAGCTTAGGATTAAATTATATGTTGACAAAACGGGAAATGATTTGATAATGATGAGTTGAAGTGTTGATACTCACATAACGTCAACACTTCAACACAAAAATATTCTTACTCATTCAACAATTCAAACGAATTAAAAAATCGTTTTTGGTCGGCATTATCGTCATTATCAGCTAACGCAACCGTCTGAAGTGCATACATTCTATTTTCGACTAATAAGATTTGCATACGCATAACTGCTTGACCGTCAAGATAATCTATTTTAATCTCTCGTGCTTCATGTCCGAATAACTCAATATTTTTTTCATCTAATAACTTTCCGCCCATATTACTCACCGAACCTTGAACAGAACCTTTGTAATATTCATCTAAAGTAGCTTCATCCATTTTTTTTGAGTTAATTTTATCTGCTGGATAATCGGTAAAACTAATCATATAAAGGATATTGTCATCAATACCTTCTTCACCTTCGTGCATAAAAATACTCATTTTTAAATCGCCCAAATCTGTAGTTAATTGTTGTGATGAAAAAGCTGGTAATGCGGGCATTTCGATTTGGAATAAACCTCGCTCAAATCGGAAGATTTCCCAATCGCTAATATTTGTTGTTGTTGCAGCGATTGAAGCTATTGCTAATGCTACGGTTGTTAAGTGTAATCTCATAGTTATTTTTTAGATTTAAAATTAAAAGTTGTGAACGAAAAATCGCTTACGGAAAACTACAAAGAAGGTTTTTCACTTTTCCAATCTTCTGCAATCGTTTCTAATTCGTTATAAACTGCTTCGCCATATTTACGAATCAATGGTTCTTTCAAAAATTTATAAACTGGTAATTTAGCCTTTTTGCCTGCAGTACAAGCTGCCGAGCAAATATCCCAACGTTCATAATTTACAGCGTCAACATCGCCGTATTCTGTTATTCGAATTGGGTACAAATGACAAGAAATTGGTTTTTTCCAATCAGTTTTTCCATCTCGATAAGCGGCTTCAATACCACACTTTGCGATACCTTTTTCGTCAATTGTCATGTATGCACAAGCAGCATTATCTACTAAAGGTGTTGAAAACTCTTTATACGCACCTTCTTCTATAAAAACGTACTTTCCTTGTTCCTCAATGGCTTTGATGCCTTCTGGACGTAGATAAGGTTTAATAGTATCATAAATTTTGTCCAAAACCGCTAATTCTTCATTTTCTAAAGGTGCACCCGAATCACCTTCCCAACAACACGCACCTTTACATGCATTCAGATTACAAAGAAACTGCTCTTCGATGACATCTAAACTGACCAGTATTTTATCTTGAATTAATATCACGATTTAGTTGATTGATTGATTAGTTAATTTTAACGCAAATATCTGATAATAATTTGGTCAAAAGAGGAATTAAAATAAAAACTTAATGTCTTTTTTTGAATACTTTTTGTCAATTTTGGTAACTTTTACGTTAGGATAAATAGATTAACGGTCGAAATACCAAAAAATTAATCGAAACATTTTATATTTGATTATTAGTTATGAATTAATCACCAAATACTCTGGACAGATAGTTTATAATTAACATTTAAAAAATCCTATTTTCCATATTGATAAAATATACATTTTATGAAAAAAGTAATACTAAGTGCTGTTTTTGCAATGATAGCTATTTTTGCAATAGCTCAAAGTAGCACAAAAAACGTGCAAGCGGCAGAAATTTTAAAAATCACTCCTGAAGTTTATGCTCAACAAGTACAAGCTGACCTACAAGAGGTTTGTAAATTGAAACCAACTCAAGCAGAGGACGTTTATAAAATTGCTAAAACAACAGCAACAAAAATTCACCAATTAGAAAAAATTAATATTGATAAAGGTAATCCTGATCATGAATTGCATGTTAAAAAAACATTGCAATATGGCGAAGGTTATATCATCAATCTATTAGATAAAAATCAATTAGCAGCTTATAATAAAAAAGATAGAATTTTGCGTAAGCAAGAGTTGATTAGAGAACGCCAAGAAATGGCAAAAAAGGCAGCTGAACGTAATTAATAATTGTTTTAGTGATAAATAAAAACTCGTTATTCAAAAATGAATAACGAGTTTTTTAGTATTAGAAGTAGTGTTATAGCGATTCATTTTATTCTTCATCTTCTCAATTTCTCAAAACTAATTCATTATCAATAAGTTGTGATAATATTTTTTTTGAAGATACTTTATTTTTTTGATTTTGATGATTACTCATAATTCAAATTCTTTGACTGTGAATTATATAGTTTCAGCATATATTTCCACAACAAAGATAAATATCTAATATCTCAATTCAAGTATATTTAAAAATAGATTTATTGTTATCGCATTTTTAATATAATGTCCATTCAAAATTAATATATTCTCTTATATTTGTTTGTATGAAAAGCAATAGAATCAGAATTGGTGGTGTACCTGAACACTTTAATTTACCGATTCATTTAGCAATAGAAAATGGAGAGTTTGCTGCACGAGGCGTTGATATAGAATGGATTACATTCAAAGGTGGAACTGGTCAAATGACGAAAGCTTTGGAAAATGACGAAGTTGATGTTTGTATTCTATTGACCGAAGGTATTATCAATTCGATTATCAAAGGCAATCCGAGTCGAATTATTAGTAACTATGTGACTTCGCCGTTGTGTTGGGGCGTTCACACTGCTGCGGATAATTCGTTGGATAATTACAATCATATTTTTGATAAAAAATATGCAATAAGTCGATTTGGTTCTGGTTCGCATTTGATGGCAATCGTTGATGCAAACTCAAAAGAACAAACGATTCAATCATCGCAATTTAAAGTAATTAAGAATTTGGATGGTGCATTGGAAAGTCTAAAAAAACACGAAACCGATGTTTTCTATTGGGAAAAATACACTACAAAACCATATGTCGATTCAGGACAATTGAAACGAATTGGAGAATACTATACACCTTGGCCTTGTTTTGTTGTTGCGGCTTCAGATAAAATTATTAAAGAACAACCGAATAATCTGATTCGATTATTACGTACAATTCACGACTCAAATGATAAGTTTATGCAAAATGAAAAAGTCATCAACTTAGTCAGTGAACGCTACGGACAAAAACTAAAGGATGTCAACCGTTGGTATCATCAAACCGAATGGGCGATTCATGGTTGGGTGAGTAATAAAATGTTGAGAAGTGTTATTTATTCGTTGAAAATGGCGGAAATTATTGATAATGAAGAAGAAATTCCTTCATTGGTTTGGAAGAGACAATAATCAATTGTTAATTGTTAATTGTTAATTGTCAATTGTCAATTGTTAATTGTCAATTGTTAATTGTTAATTGTCAATTGTTAATTGTCAATTGTCAATTGTCAATTGTCAATTGTTAAAACGTAGTATTTGCAATAGATTTAAAATCTTAAAATGAAAATTTATTTTATAAATATTCCTAATGAATGAATGATTAATTAAAAAATAAAACTTTATGATTTTTTTAAACAATGTTGCATTAGCAAGTGGAAATGGTAGTTTTTTGTCACAAGTCATTGTGATGATGTTAGGCGTATTTGCGGCAGCTTATTTATTAAAAGGAGATGTGCAAACAGGAAGTGTTACGAATGTCTTTATTTTAGCAATTGTGATTGTGATTTTGAATAAGACACTTGGAGCTATTTTAGATTGGTTTGCATCGCCGATTAATTTTATTTCGTTAGGATTTTTTAGTTTCATTATTGATGCTTTTATTATTCAATTAGCCGAAAAATTTCTATCTAAATTTAAGGTAAAATCATTTTGGATAGCCGTTTTGATGGCAATTATTATTGCGATAGTTACCGTTGTTGTAGAATGGATATTTTAGAGTAAGAATCAAAAAATTGATACTAATAATTGGATTTTACAATTAATCACTTCATTCTAAAATCAAAAATTATCAATTCCTTAACTTTTATTTTAACTTGCGTGTCGGAAGATTTTTAGAAGAACAAAAAGCAATAATACATGATAAGAATATTAGCTAACGATGGGTTGCATGATGATGGTAAATTACTATTGGAGGAAGCAGGATATGAAGTTGATGTGATAAAAATAGCACAAGAGGATTTACCGAATATTTTACCAGATTACAATGTTGTTATTGTAAGAAGTGATACAAAAATTCGTAAAAACCTGATTGATAAATGTCCAGATTTGAAAATGATTGTTCGTGCAGGATTGGGTTATGACAATATTGATGCAGATTATGCGACAAGTAAAGGTATCAAAGTAATCACAACACCTACGGCTTCCGCTTATTCTGTTGCAGAGTTGGTATTTGGTCATTTACTTAGTATTGCTCGTAATTTGCATTTGTCAAACAGAGAAATGCCAGAACGAGGAAACACAGCTTTCAAAGCATTGAAACGAAGTTTCTCTAATGGCTTTGAGCTAAAAGGAAAAAAAATAGCTATTCTTGGATTTGGTATAGTCGGACAACAAGTTGCTCGTATTGCGATTGGTTTTGGTATGGAAGTTATTCCAGTCGATTATGCGTTTGAAAGTGCAAAGTTAGAACTTGATATTTTTAACTTACCCAATATGTCTTTGACAATAGATTTACAAATGACATCTCTTGAGGAAGCATTAGCGAAAGCAGATGTTATTTCCGTTAATGTTCCATACATTGGTAAGCCATTACTTACGGAAAAGCATTTCAAAATGATGAAAGAAGGGGTTATTTTAATCAATGCCTCAAAAGGAGGAACAGTTGATGAAACAGCATTATTATCTGCTTTAGAAGATGAAAAAGTCGCTGGTGCAGGTATTGATGTCTTTATGAATGAACCTTCGCCTGATGGCGAGTTATTAAACCATCCAAAAATTTCAGTTTCACCACATTTAGGTGCTTCTACTGTCGAAGCACAACGCCAAATCGGTTTAGCATTAGCCGATCAAGTCATTGCATTTTTTGGAGAAGAAGGATTTTAATAAGTATAAAATATGAAGTAGAAGATATAAGGTAAAGATTTACGTTATATGTTATACTTCATAGTTTATACCGACTAATTATTAATTGTGAATATTCACCCTTTTCGAGCATCAGTACCAAGTCTGGATAGGATTTTTAATCCCGCTTTGTTTTTTTCAAAAGCAAAACATCTTTATGCTGTCTATTACAAAAATGGTTATTTTACCAAATTAGATAAAAAAGGACTGTTTGTCTATCGACAACGAAACAGCGAAATGAGCCATGTAGGAATTATTGCGGCGACTCATGTTCAAGATTATTTGCAAGAACGCATTATTAAACACGAAGAAACATTAGAAGCCAAAGAAGAAAAAATGGTTCGCTTGTTTGAAGAACGTAATGGACAAATCAAACCTGTTTTGTTGACTTATCCTACTGTTCCTGAAATTGATAATTTCTTAAAAGATATTATTGAAACAAGAGAACCCGACCAACATATTGAGTACAAAGAAGCAGAACATGATATTTGGTTTTTACAATCAGAAAAGGATTATAAATATGTACAACAACTATTTAAAGATAAAATAGAAAAAGCCTATATCGCTGATGGACATCATCGTGCCGCAACACTTTCTCGCTATTATCGTTACGCTTTAGATAGGCTAAAGGTACTACCCGAAAATTCACCTTACAATTATCTCTTTTGTGCTTTTTTTGGCACGAATGAATTGACTATTGCGGACTATAATCGAGTCGTAAAAGTTGATGAACATTTTGATAAAAATGCTTTTATCGAAGCATTAAAAACTGTTGGTCATCTTTCTTTAAATGATGAACCATTCAAACCTAAACGCAAACACGAATTAGCCATAATAATTGATAATCAATGGTATAGACTTCGTTGGACTCCCAAAATAATCAAACATGAAAACTCCCGATTGAAGCAATTAGACGTATCATTATTAAATAAACAAATATTTAATAATATCTTAAAAATGGAGGATATCCGAAGTAGTGAAGCGATTGCTTACATTGGTGGCGACAAAGGAATTAATGGTGTTTTAGATAAAATGAAATCAGCAAATAGTCAAACTATTGGCTTTATGTTAGCACCTATTTCAATAACTGATTTTATGCAAATCGTAGACAAAGAAGGCGTTATGCCACCAAAATCTACTTATTTTATGCCACGTATCCACAATGCTTTTGTCAATCTAATGTTTGATAATTAATATTTTAGTTTAAGGAACAGGTAACAAATAATCTACATTTTACTCGTTATTTTTCATTCATACTTCGTTAATCCCGAGAACTTGGGGCGACGTAACTATAGCTATATCTGCGTTTTTTACCTCGTCTGAATAAAAAATAACTTCGTAAAATTTGGGTACATTATTCATTACCTATTCCCTTACTAACTTTTACTTCATTTCTATATTGTAATAATACTCGAAACTCCAGAAATATTTAACCAAACAATATCAAGATACTTTTTCAGATTTTGGTAAATTTACTTATTTGATAAGTTCTTTCAAATTATTCAGCATTTTAACTCTTTCCTTTGAATCAATTTTATCATAATGTTCCAACAACTTTACAGCAAATTTTCTTATTGCATTATTAAACCATTTTTCAGTTTTCTTTCGTTCGTTTTTCAAAATGATTTCTAACCATTCACTGGCTAAAAAGTCTTGCCAATCATCTAATAATTCAATTTTAGCATTAGTTATTTCCGTTACATTGTTGATTTCTAAAATGGTCTTGTGAACTTTTCGATGCTTTTTGTTCCAATTTACCAATGTTTTAAAACCAATTTGAGGTCGAGGACTTCTATCTGGAAATGGTAATTTTTCGGTAATACTGTTGATATAAAATCCTGTTGTAACTTGAATTTCTTTTGCTCTTTTAATAAAAATAACCCATTCAAAAGGTGAAACTTGCTGAACACTTGAACCAGGGATTTTATTATTTTTCGTTGATTTTAATTCTACCGACTCAAAGAAAAAATTTGAACCATCTGTTATTTTTAGATACAAATCGGGATTTGTATAAACGGAATTTTTTCCTTTAGCAATTTCCTTTTTTTGCTGTTCATTTAAATTTTCAGGTAAAAGAACAGCCACAATTTGATATTCTTTTAGTTGTTCAATATCAATAAAATGACTTTTTCCATCTATTTTGATAACGAGTTGATTGAGTGTAGAATCAGTTATATTGTTGTGTGTTGCTAAATATTCTTGAAAAAATTTCTTTATATATTCATCTGTATTCGCTTCCTCAGATTGAAATTTCACATTTTCTAATCCACTCGGATTTTCATTTAATAAGGTTTCTATTTTATGAAAATAAACCGTTAGAAATGATTGTAATAAATTGTCTTTTAGGTTCATATGAGTTTAGTCTTTTTTAAAATAATAATCCCAATTCGCTTCGATTTTCTTTGCAATATGATACGCTAAAAGCGGCGGAACTGCATTACCAACCAACTTATAACCAATTGAAGGACTAACCAAAAACCTTGTATTTTTTTCATTCTTTGAAATCACAAAATTGAAGTCATCAGGAAAAGTTTGAATCCTTGCACATTCTCTTAAAGTTAATCTTCTTTCGGGTAAATTTTGCTCTAATTCATCAAAAATTTGACCACCATTTTTTTCGCTTAACCGCCTAAACTCAATGTTTCCATGATGTTCTGCTCTAATCGTTGGAGCTAATTTTTCTAACGAAACTTCCTTTTGTCCTTGACAATGTTTGCCCATAAACTTCGCCTTAGAATAGAACTTTTGCGACAAATCATCACTTTCGTTAGGTTCTTTCAAATCCAATAAAACACTTTTACTTTTTGTAAATGTTTGCATCAATTTTTCAACAGATGAAAAGTGAAATTCACCATTCAAACGATGTGTAGGAACAGGATAAGGAGAAGCCAATTCAGAAATTTTATCTTTTAATAATTCGGTTAATGCTTCCGCTCGAAGTGCTGATTTTTTTAATCCAATAAAGAAAATTCGTTCTCTTGATTGCGGAATACCAAACTGACCAGAATGCAAAACTTGTGGCGGCAATACTAAATAACCTTCTCCATTAATATTAGAAAAATCAGATTGAATTATATCTTTAACATCGCCTAAGTTTGCCAAACCTTTCACATTTTCGGCAATAAAAATCTTAGGTAAAGTTATTTCAATTACCGCTTTCATCCACATATACAATTTTCCCCTCGTTTCTTCGGTTGGAATATTTTTACTAATTTTTCCGTGATGATCTTTGTGTGAATTAAACCCTTTTCGTTTTCCCGAAACACTAAAATCTTGACAAGGAAATCCACCAGTTACAACCTCTACATTTTTAGGAAAAATCGTTGTATTACCTTCTTGATATTCCTTGACAATATCTACAATACTTCCTACTTTGTATGTACCGTTTAAGTCTTTTCCTCGCTTTTTTGAGAAGTAATCATTCCAAGCCAATTTTGCTTGAGGCTTAATATCGTTCGCAAACTTCGTTTCAAAAATCGTATCTTTTAGATAAAAATATTTGTCATCTTCCTTTTTAATCCAATCTTGATGAATAGCCGTATTAAGCGTTGCTTTTAAAATCTTAAAACCACCTTCAAATCCAATATCCATTCCTCCACAACCCGAAAACAAGGACAACAATGCTTTTTTCATCACTTACTACTTTTAAATATTGACTATTAGATTTGACTATTTTTTATAATAGCGTTTAGACAAAATTAGGGAAAAATATTGGGAATTTGTTGGTTGGTCATTTCGCATTTTAAAGAATCATTTTACAATTTTGTTGTTCAACAAAATAAAAATTTTTATTCCTCAATGGTTCGTCATCCGTTCTTATTTATGCAATTCAACCATCTTCTAAGACAAGTTTTTTACCTAAATTGTTTCGGCAACATTCCTTTAGCGACAGATTCCGCTATTGTTGCAATCCGCTTCTTTCGGGTTTCCGTTCTTTTAGCAATGACAACCCAATACAACATTCCTTTTCTGATTGATTTTGACTGACTTTGAAAAAATTTCATTGAGTTTTCATTTTCATTTAATGCAATTTTTAAATCCTCAGGTACAATCAAATTTTCAACATCATCCATTAATGACCAGGTTCCATTTTGTTTAGCCATTTCTATGCTTTCAAAACCAGCTTTGGTCATTCGGTTGTTTTCCGTGAGTTTATCAATTTTATCTTTGTTTACTTTTGACCATGTGCTACTCGGCTTTCTTCTGGTGAAATATTGCATATATCGCTCTTTGTCAATTGTCTTTTTCGTGCTATCTATCCATCCAAAACAAAGGGCTTCATCAACGGCTTCACTCCAACTAAGAGAAGGAATTTTTGTTGATACTCTAAAATAAATCAGCCAAACAGACGGTTTTGACTGATGATTTTTTTCTAACCATTCTCTCCATTCTGCTCGACTTTTAGGACAAAATGTTTCAATTTCTTTTTTACTCATTTCGTTTTTGTTACTAAAAAAATAAACGATTTCTCTATTAGAAATGGTAAGAAGTATTCTATAATACCAATTTCAACTATGTATTAATCTAAATTAAAAAAAATGCGAAACAACAAAGTCATTTCGCATTCCAAAAAACAATTTTTTATAATTAATCCGTCACTGTTTCCGCCTCAATCTGTTGCTGTTCATACATTTCAAAATAGAAACCTTTGTTTTCTAAGAGTTCCTCATGCGTTCCACTTTCCGTAATTCGTCCATCTTCCAAGACAATGATTTTATCAAAATCCAACAAATTATAAATCCGATGTGTAATGATAATAGCCGTTTTGTCTGCCATTGTTTTTTCTAAATAATTCAAAATACGTTTTTCAGTTGTCGTATCGACAGCCGAAAGCGAATCATCTAAAATCAAAATATCAGGTTGTTTAATCAAAGCACGAGCAATAGAAACACGCTGCTTTTGTCCACCAGAAAGCGTGACACCTCGCTCACCAACTAAGGTTTCAAAACCTTGTGGGAACTCCATAATGTCGTCATAAACCGAAGCATATTTTGTATATTTTTCAATTTCTTCTTGTGTCGCATTTTCATTACCAAACGCCACATTTTGAGCAATCGAATCCGAGAATAAGAAAACATCTTGCGGCACATAACCCATATTTTGTCGCAACGAACTCAAACTCAACGATTCAATATTTTTATTATCAATCAAAATTTGTCCATCGGTTACATCGTACATTCTGACCAATAAATCAACGATAGTCGTTTTACCAGAACCAGTTCGACCGATAATCGCCATTTTTTGCCCAGGTTCTAATTTGAAATTAACATTTTCTAAGGCTTTGATGCCTGTATCTGGATAAACAAAGGTCACATCATTGAACTCAACTGCACCTGATAACTTTGAAAATTCAGCGTCATTTTCTACAATTGTTGGTTCTGTTTCTAAAAACTCATTGATACGTTTTTGAGAAGCAGCAGCACTTTGAATAATCGAGGCAACCCAGCCTAAAGCAGCGACTGGCCAAGTTAGCATATTGACATAAATGATAAATTCGGCAATATTTCCTGGCGTAACTGTTCCAGCTGCAACTTTCAATCCACCAATATAAATAGTTAAAATTGTACTAACGCCAATTAACAATAACATCAATGGAAAAAAGGCAGCTTGAATTCTCGCCAAACCCATTGATTTATCTTTGAAAATATCGCTTTCTTTGGCGAAAAACTTTGCCATCGGACGTTCTTGAACATAAGACTTTACGACTCGAATACCCGAATAAACTTCTTGTGCAGCACTATTCAAAACCGATAATTGTGTTTGAATCTCTGTACTTTTTTTATTAATCATTCGGCTAACGTAATAAATAGAAACCGACAAAACAGGAAGCGGAGCTAAAGCCCAAAGTGTCAATTCGACATTCACACTTAACATCGAATAAATGACCAATGCAAACAAAGAAATCAAGTTGATTCCGTACATAATCGCTGGCCCAAGATACATTCTGACTTTCGTTACATCTTCCGAAATCCTCGCCATCAAATCACCAGTATTATTGCGTTTGTAGAAGGCTAAATTGAGTTTTTCGTAATGTGTAAATATTTCATTTCGCAAGTCGTATTCTATCAATCTCGACATGACGATTATCGTCTGACGCATGAAATACATAAAAATTCCCATTATCAATGCCAAAACTAACATCAAACCTGCGAACATCAACAAGGTTCGTCCCAAATCATCAAACAAAGCTGATTGTAAATCAAAACCATCGTATAAACCGTAGAGTTTGATGTTTTCATAAACCATATCCAAAGCATAACGCACGACTTTTGGTTGTAACACACTAAAGAAATTCGATGCAATAACGAACAGCATTCCGATGAATAATCGCCAACGATATTTATAAAGATATTTATTTAAAGTAGAAAGTTCTTTCATATTATATATTGTAACGGCTGTTTCAACTGCCGATTAGATGTGTGAACAGAAACAAAAATAATCTTTTTCCAACAGTCAAAACATTAAAAGGTATAGATAGTTCTAAAAAACTAAGATTAGGTATTAAATACCTTTTGTTACCTTCATCACATAACCAAATTCAAAAATTGGACGTTCCGCATTTAAATCTTTATTTTACATACTTTTTTATAAAATTATTTTAATACTAAAAATCAAAAACCATGAAAGGCATTTTAATAGTAATGATTGCGTTAATGACAGGTTGTGGAAATTCGTCAGAATCTACATCAGATGCAGCTCAACAAGCAGTACAAGAAGTTGCTGAACAAACAGTAGAGCAAGTTACACCAACTTATGAAGTTTTATCAGTAGCAGACTTCAAAGCAAAAATGGCAAGTTTAGGAGAATATCACTTAATTGATGTTCGTACACCAGGTGAAGTTGCATCAGGAACTATCGAAAACTCTACAAATATTAATTTCAGCACATCAAACTTTGAAACAGAATTAGGAAAATTAGATAAAAGTAAACCATTGATGTTATTCTGCCGCTCAGGCAATCGTAGCGGAAAAGCAAGTCAAATGGCTAAAAACATGGGTTTTACAGAGATTTATGATTTGAAAGGTGGAATGATGGCTTGGTCACAGCAGTAATAATTAGCAAAAAAGTAAAAAATAAGCTTTAGATTGTTTAAATTCTATTAAATGAATATTTCGTTTTTTAAGAACGATTGATTCATACGTTCTTTTTTAGAAACGATTAGAATAGAAATCTAAATAAGAATGATAATACGGCATCTTTCAAAATAGTGGGAAGATGCCTACATTTTTATTAAAAATAATGATAATAAAATTGTGATTGATTACCTCTGTGGCAAAAACGCTATTTAAAAGCCATCAACTTTTCGTCAAAAAAAGTAAATATTCCCTATTCTTTTTCTAAAGTCAAACTCATCCAAACAACATCATCAATTATTGCATCTTTGATAAAAGTCATTTTGGTCGCATTTTTCTCTGCGTTTTTGGTGTCATCCTCAAAAGTTACATCAAAAATAAAATTGTCCGTTATCGTTAAAGTATGTTCATTTACTCGTGTAAAACCTGAGTTCACTTTTTCGGTCATCAAAAACCAAGTCGCATTTCCGACATAAGTTGAATCCATGCGAGTAAAATTATAATCAACTGTCTCTTCTGTAAAGTTGAAAATTCCTAATTGACCAGTTTCTGTTTCTTGTGAAGTTGATACAAAAGTGCCATTTGTAAGTTCACCTTCAATCGTTGTAATTGCAGTAATATTCCATATACCTTCAACGGAATTTGTCGCTTGTCGCTCGTCTTTGTTGCAACTTACAATCAAACAATTTATTATTACAATAATCAAAGTTTGAGTAATTAATTTCATTATTCATTATGTTTAAAATTCGTACATTTATTCTAATAATTCCCATTTTACTAAAACATAAAATAAAAATCACAATTGCTAAATTTTACTTCGCAAAATGCCTTTTTCACGCAGATTCACGCAGATTCACGCAGATTCACGCAGATTTTCTAATAAAAAATCTACGTGAGATGATTGTTTTGCAAAGCAAAATGTAATATTTTCATTTTTAAATTTAAATTTAATCAGCCATTCTCGGTTTAAAAAATTTTGGCTCTTTATGATTCTATGTGGTTTACAGTAGCGGCTGCTTTAGCTGCCGTATGAGTTTGTGATATTTTCGGCAGCCCCGAGGACTCGGGGCCGTTACTTAGCATCAAAATATTCAAAACCACGTAAAATCATAAA
>JBGCFH010000255.1:0-12979 GCA_045106825.1 Saprospiraceae bacterium
TTTCCCTCCTTTGGAGGGATTAAGGGAGGTAAAACAGAAGAAGTCTTAATTCGTTGGAATATGTTTTCCTTGCCATCTATCAAAAGTGTGTTTTAACTCTACCCAAGGCGTTCTATCTCTATGTGAAAAAGTTTTTTTATCATTAATCGGTTGACTTTTAGCAATTAATTTTTCTCCTTTTTCATAAAGATGTAATAAGCGAACCAACTCCTCGATACAAAGTTTTGTTGATTTTGCATACAAGGTTTCATCATTATCACCTGCCACAATTTCGGGTTTCACAACACTAATAACCGAACCGCCGTCAAGGACTTCTGTAACCAAGTGAAGCGTTGAACCTATTTTATCAAAGTTTTTTTCATGTAAAGCAAAGAAGATACATTGATTGCCTTTATATTCAGGCAAAACGCCACCATGAATATTAATGATTGTATTACTCGCCTTTCGTGTTCTTTTTCCAACAAACATTGTCCCACAAACAATCGTAATATCTGGTTCAATTGTCTTTAAGAACTTGGAAACACCTCGTTCATTAATATTGAAAGGATAATACGTTGGAATATTACTTTCTGCAAGATTGAATGATTTAGGAAAGAACCTTTTTCGATGAGCAGAATGTCCCATCAATTGTCTTCGTTTTTGGTGATATAATCGAGAAAACCACAAACTATACCTTTTCTTTTTCCATAACCATTTCAGTTGGTTTTCATCCGTTTCCATAACAACTGCTGCTATGGAAAAATGCTGACTTAACTGCTCTAATAAATAAAAATGATTCGCACCGTCACAGCATAATACAGCAATTTTAGTTGGAGATTCGGGATTGTTTTTTTCAATAATGATTTCAGACATTTATGTGTTTTTTTTAATAATAATTAATGTAAGTAGTTCGCAGTTAACAATAAATGATGACATAATTTATTAAAAATCAGGTATTTAAATTACTGTCAACTACGAATTGAATACTACCAACTACTTAAAATTGTTATACTCACATATTCACTTAAACTGCTGTACTTTTTGCTTGACGTTCCTGTTGTTTACGCTTTTTCATTCCTCTTGCAGGATAAAAAAGTGCTTGCATAGGATGTTCCTTTTCGTTAATTGTTTTCACCACTGCTTCTGCGATATAAGGTGATTGTGTGAAACCGCCAGTATTGTTTCCACCCGTAATAATTAACTTTCCAGTAAATGTTTCTTGTACTTCAAAAACACCAAGTCCAGTAGGTGTCCATGAACGAACACAATATTTTTTCGTATCATCAATATACGATTTACCAGCTTCATAAGCATCAGGATAATACGTTTGTGCGGTATGTTTTAGGCTTTCAAAAATATCTTCTAATTGTTCTAATCGAGCATGATTTTTGGTAGCGTTTCCAGTATAACCATAGCCCGAACCCAAGACCAATTGTTTACCTTTTTCATCTTCGATTAAGGTAATATTCGTATCTTCTCCAACATGTCCTGTTTTATGAATTTTCATAGAATGTTTTATTTCAGGATGCACATTAGGAATCGTCAACCAAACACCTAAAACGCCATGTAAATGATTCGCACATGATGTTCCTTTTAGGGAAGTTCCTGAGTAGGCACCAGGAGAAAGTACATAATTTTTAAATGTATATAATTCTCCATCGACCTTAATACCTCTAATATTTTCTGAATCGTCTCTGTCAATACCTTCAAAAGTATGTTCCCACCAAAAGTCAACACCTTTATTTTCTAAATATTTAATAATTTTTAAGCAAAAATCTTGAACTTTCAACGTAAAACCTTCGGTAATCATACAACCTCCAAACATGTCAGTTGCTAAAGCATGTTGAAATACAGGATTTTCTTTGACGTAATTGTTAACATCAAAAGTTCTTTTGAAAGAACCTAAGCGACGGTGTAGTTTTTGAGCAGCTTCAAAATCTGCTTTTTCAGAATAAATCCTTAAAATTTCAGGTAAAAAATCTACATCTTCAAATAAAAAAGTATCCTCTTTCATCATTTTGTCCCAAAGAGTACCGCTACTAATATTTACATTATAAATATCCTCCGCAAATTGATTTGCTTCCTGTGGAGTAACTGCTTTAAAATCTCTTGTCCATGCTTTTTCGGCTTCATTCAATTTAGAAGCTGGATTCACTAACCAACCTCCTTCTACAATTGGCTTCTCAAAAATATCGCCCATATTGGCATATAATTGACTCCCTTTTTCATTATAATTATCCGCTTCTGTATAGGTATACATTCTTACATTCTCTCCTCCAAATGTGCAACCTTGATTTTTCCAGTTTGCATTTTTTGAGATAGGCGAAGGAGCTTTGTCAACAATAATTAATTCGTGGTTTTGTTTCGATAAATAATACGCTGTAACTAAATTTACAACACCTGCTCCAACAAGAACAGTCTTTTGTGCAACATTCATTTTCATAAAAAATTGATATTAAAAATATTTACCTTAAGAGTTTTAAGGTTTGAAGGTTTTGATAATTAGTAGTGTATTTTTGTTAAAATAAACATCAAATGCAAGGCATTTTGCTTATTATTTTTGCAAATAAGAATACGTTTTTTATTATAAGATGTAGGAAGGAAATATAATTATTGCTTATCAAATTGCTTATTAAATTGCTTATTATCAATGACTTGTAAAATAAAATCAAAAATATCTTAGGAAAATAATTGCATAAAAATATTCAAACCTACTTAAATAATTTTATACGAAAAGTTGATTTTGAAATCGTTTAATATTCTATTTATAGTAATGACATCTCGAATCCATTATCATATTTTTTGAATAAAAAGTCATGAATAATTACATAAGAGATTTAGGGTTTCAATACTAAGTTTCTCGTGTAATTTATTTTCTATAATGGTACATTTAAAACAGAATCATTCTTTAATCAGAATTGTTTTTAGTTTTGTATATATATAGATACAGAAACAAATTTTAGTTCCAATAAAATTAAAAATCAGTTTTTCGTATTTAAATCAGTAGGTTCTAATCCTTAACGGACTATATTCGCAATATAATTAAAATTATAGTAATTCTTAAATATAATTCATCAACATTTTTGTTTTCTGCCACTTCCTTAACTCCTTTTATTCTCATCTCTTGTATACAACTATATATTTTGGTATACTTTAATTTTGACTAAACCTAATATTTCGTCAAAATCCATACAAAATGTTGATTTTAACAAAAAAAATCAGTTCAATTATACATCATAAAATTAGTATGAAATTAGTGTGAAGGAGCAAAAAGGGAGAAGGTAATCTCCCTTTCTGTTTACTTGATTGATCATTTTACAACTGCTTTTTTATCCAATCTTCTCCATCTTTTATTAATCCTATCACTTTATATGGTACAGGATGTTTTTGGAAATAAAGAAAAATTTTCAAAAATGTTTTTATCACAAAATGTGGTGCAATATAAACAACGTTACGACAGTATTTTTTAATTAATTTCTCGTGTGATTCCATCCATTCAATCTGTTCTTGTTGAAACTGACTACTTGGAATCGGCAATGTTAATTTGTTTGTGGTAATGTAAATGACTGAGAAAGGCTTTCTTTCATTATAACTTAAAAAAAGCTCATACAAATAATGTCTGAAATTTTCGGCAGTTGCTTTCTCTCCAGTGAAGGTTACCATTACGATAGGAAACGCTTCTCTGTTGACAACAGCATAAGGCTTCATAGTACATATTTAAGTTCTGAAAAATAAATTCATTGAACTTATTTTACTGGTTTAGAGGCAACACTTTTTATGGCTCAAATTTGATACCATAATGCGAAACTAATTAAAATAGATGTTAAAACATTAATTTTAAGAGATTCTATTTTTTATTGTTAGAAATTTCATTTTTTGTTGTGAGTGGAATTGTCAATTTTTTATAAAAACCTGACAGGTTTTTGAAATCTGTCAGGTTTGATAATCAATAAGTTATGGTATTTTTAGTTACTTTTAATCTTGAAATATCTAAGTAAACCAGATTCGTTCAAAGTTGGACTATAAAGGTGAAATAATGTTACTTTTCTGAAATATTTCGCATAGATAATTCTAAAATAGCTAAAGATAAAAAGTAATCTTCTTCTTTTCGTTTCATAGGTGATAACATCTCAAATGCACGAGGAAATTCCTTCTCTGTTTTACCAGGATTGAGTAGATTTCCTTTTTCTTTATTATTAACTAAGATTGGTGTAGAATAAGCACCTTTATCAGGTTTTATCTGTGCGACACCTTGATTGTCAGGAGTGTATAAGACACCATTTTTGCGTAATAATCCTAAAGGTTCGTTATTCAAATAAATTTGAATGCCTTTTTTGCGAATGCGATAAATGTATTCTCGGTCAGAAGTTTTGGCAACTAAAACAGCATTGTGCGGCTGCACATATTTTTTATAAGCATATTGTACCATTGGCTCTTGATAGATGGATTTCATTGTGCCTTCGATTTCTTTTGTACTTCGGCTTTTGATTTTTTGCTCAACTTCTTTGAGTGAGAGCAATTCCATTTCTTCCTTATTCCATGGTACTAATTCTTCATTCCGAGCCGTTAAAGTTAATCGAAACTTATCGACATCTTTACGAACATTACTTTCATTAGGTTGATAGTTTTTTATTAAACTAAACAATTTGCGTGAAGCAAAATAAGTAAAACCAACAAAAGCGACAACAAATAATAATCTAAGTATTACAAACATTTTATTATAATTGATAATGAAATCACTTACAAAGTAACAGTTCTAAATAGTTATTCACTTACAAAAAGCTACTTTTTTTTGGTCTTTTGGATAAATGACGACTTTTATCCGATAGATTATTCATTATTATCTTCTATATTTTTTGCGTTACGAACTATTTCTGAAAGTGTTTTGGCAAACTGCTCGTAAGCGAATTTATCATCAAAACTATTTTGCGACAACATAATCGTAAAGTCAGTCGTATGAATGATTAATAAATCTTCAAATTCTTCTAATGTCAAGATTTTTCCAACCTCTAAATCTATGATTCCATTAGATTTAGTCAAAGTTAAGGTATCTTTTGTCACTTCTAAAAGTGTTGGTTTAAAACCGTCAGGATAAGATTTACGAAATTTTTTTTGTGCTGCTTTTGTGATTCGGCGCTCCATAAATATAGGAATCAAGGCTTGTAAAATCATTCCGACAGTCACCAAAATAATATTATTCCAACTATATAAAGGCTCAATAAACATCGAGAAAGTCAAGCCTAAAAAAGCAATTAATATTAATAAATGAATGGTTAACCGCATTCGGATTCGTTCGTTGCTTCGCCAGTTGTGATGCAACAAATACCTAATATAATCTTCTTCTGATACGTTGTATGTAACTTTTAATAAGGTCATCGTGCAACTAATCTAAATCGTAATGGAAAATTAATCTCAAGATTGTTCCTATCGAGATAAGAATCATCAGGTAACTCAAAGTTACCTGATGATTAAAAAATATAAAAAATTCACATTTCAAAAAAATTATTTTTCAAAGAAGAAATCATAACCCCAAAAAATCTCACCGAACAATAGTTGTTGTACTAAGTAAACATCTTCATTACCATTTACAAATGCAAAATAACGCTGAACTTTTGGTCGAGATTTAACATTTTCTTGTATTTCTTCTACTTGTTCGATAACTGGAATAAACTTTACTGTTTTTTGTTCTCCGTCTTTAGTTGTGATTTGAACGGTTGCAAATGGTAATTTTTCCGAAATTTCAGCTCTATTCGGGTTTTTGTTTTCAAATGCTTCGGCGATTAATTTTTCGTATTTATACAAATATGCCAAAGCCTTTTGATTGATAACTGGTTTATCAATTTTTGTAGTCGATGGATATAACGGTTCGACTTCAAATTCTTCATCTTTGACTTGCGTCAATACAAAGGAATTTGATTGTTGTTTTGGATAATCAATTTGTACTGTTTTAATATTTTCACTACGATAACCAAAAATGGTTTTGTCACGCCAATCTTTTTCGGCAAGTAAAAAACGATCTGAAAGAACACCATCCCAAGATTGAATATGGGTAACATATGGATTATCAGAACCTTCCATTATCATAAATGTACCTTGCATATCGTTGGAAGGACCACCAACATAATAGGTTTTAAACCGTTTTCCTTGACGGTCATATAGTTCTACTTTCTTACCATTTGTTGCCAAATCATCAACAGCTGACTTAACTGCTGCATTTTGAACCATATAACGAATCTCTATTTGCTGCATCGTTTGTAGCAAAACTTCGACGGCAGCAGGTCGTGCTTTGTAAGTTTTACCAACTTTGTTCGTATATTCCCAATAACCATCTTTTCGGCTAATCATTGCTGTCTGGTTATTTTTATCTGCAATAAATATTTTATGTATTTTATCAATATTTTCGACTGCGAAATCACTTTCTTCTACATCTAAAGTAGTTGTAGCATCACGAGTAACGAGAAAATAAGTAATTGTTGCCAATACAATCAAAATCGCTAAATACAAGTAGGTGTTTTTCATAAATCTATTTTTCATTTAGATGTGAGATTTGAGGACATTTTGCTTTGAGATATGAGATGTTTTTTGTCAAACAATTGGCTTCGCCAAAAATCTCAAATCTTAAGTTTCAAATCTCAAGTTTCAAATCATGATAAAGAACGCACAAGATAAAAGGAATTCAATCAATTTTTCGTTAAGAGTTCGTAAAGACAACTAACTTTGTATTGAATATGTCGTTTCAATGAATGAAATTGATATTTTTAAACCAAAATTATTAACAATAATCTCCAATTATTAAAATAAAAAATGAATAAATCAATCTATAAAAGAGTTTTAAGTTTAATATTTTTTTTCGCTTTCGCAATAATAGCTTTTGGTCAGTGCGATGGCTACGATAAATTTCCTGATGGAGAAGAAGCTGCTAAAAAATTATTTGAAGCATATCAAGATTCGATTGTAGCAGAAAATTTTGAAGCCGCATATCAAATTTGGAAATCATTATATAAACATTCGCCTGCGGGGAATATCGTTCATTATACAGATGGTGTTCATATTTATAAACAGTTGATGCGAAAAGCAACAGATTCTCGTACGATTGTTTTATATCAATCTGAATTGTTGAGATTATACGACCGACGAATGAAATGTTTTGGATATCCTTCTGAAACGGAAAATATCGTTTTGGGCGAAAAAGCGGTAGAAATGTATCATATCAACTACGATGAAAGTGTGACACATCGTACTTTTAAATATGTTATAGAAACGGAGGAGATGCGTCATTCTCCAGAGTTTGTAGAAGTTTATGGAACATTTTGTAATTATTTATATGGTGGCGACAAAATGGATTTGTTTCATCTTTGGGAAAGCCAGAAGCATGTTAATGCTATTGTCGAGTACAATATTGAAAACCAGACCGATGAATACTTGATTGATTTGTATAAACAAGCAAAAGCAACGGTTGAGGTATATTATGATATTTATTTGAGTAATGCCGATAGTTGTACAAGTGAAGCTACAAGATTTAAGAATCTTTATTTAACCTCTGATTTGGATAGTGTTCGTACGGCTATATATGACAGTTTGCAGTTATTAAGTTGTATCGAAGCTTTTGAAACACTTGAAGAATTGAGACAATCGCCAATCGGTTCGATTCAAGATAGTGATATTGGTAAAGAGTTGAAACAGTTGGAGTTAGAGGCTAATTTATCTTCAAAAACAGCCAAAAAAGCAGCTTTCGCTTACGACCAAAATCAATATTTGTTAGCCGCTGAACTTTACGAACAAGCCTTAACTGAAACAGGAAATAATATCTACAAAGCACGTTATGCTTTTAGAATTGCAGAGATTTTTTTTCATAAAATTAATAATAAGCAAGAAGCCAGAAGTTTTGCTTATCAAGCCATTAACTTTGATCCAAGTTGGGGTTTGCCTTACTTTATTATCGGTGAGATGTATGAATCGAGTTATAATGATTGTGTTAAAGATAACGGCGTTGATAGTCGATTGATGGTACAAGCAGCGATTAATAAATGGCAAATGGCTAAAGAAATTGATGTCGAGGTTGTTAAATTGGTAAATGCAAAATTAGAACAATATAAAAGCCTTATTAATACCAAAAGTGCTTGTGATAATCCGAAAATGAAAACGGTTGTATTGGAATGTTGGATAAATGAAGAAGTTGTAGTCGAAGAATGTGAAGAATAACCAAAGACTAAAACCTCTAAACAAGAAAGTCGATTAGTGTTAATTGATTTTGAACAAAAAACTAATAAGTAACAATTATTTTTTCAACTTTTGCTTGTTGTATTCTCGTAAAACGTACGAGACACGCTGTATTTTTTTTTGATATACAATCAAATGATTATCAGCTTATTATTAATATAATATGTAATATTTTAAGAACTTGAACAAAGTACAAAACCGATATTTTTGGAATATATGCAATATCACAACTTTCACAAAAAATATGAAAACCAATGAAACCAACTATTCGAAAAGCAACACTCGAAGACTTACCAATTCTTTTACAATTTGAGCAAGGTATTATCACAGCCGAACGACCTTATGATGAAACCTTACGAAAAGGACATATTAATTATTACGATATTCAAGCGTTGATAGAATCTAAACAAGCAGAAGTAATTGTGGCAGAAATTGATGGTGAAGTCGTAAGTTCAGCGTATGCAAAACGAAAAAAATCATTACCTTATTTAGATCATGAATATCATGCTTACTTAGGTTTTATGTTTGTGAAACCATCGTTTCGTGGGCAAGGAATTAATAGATTGATTATAGATAGATTATATGATTGGGCAAAAGCCAACGACTTGCGAGAAATACGTTTAGAAGTATATGATGGTAATGATGCTGCAATTCGAGCATATGAAAAAGCAGGATTTAAGAAAAACTTGATTATGATGCGAACTCGAATTTAGTTCGATAATCGGTAAATTATACCGTTACAAACGACTTACCAAGGAATCATCACTTCAATAGGAAAGCAAAAAATAAATGTTGTACCTTTTCCTACGTCAGATTCTAATAAGAATTGACCTTGTATTTCTTCTTCTACTATTCGTTTTACGATAGGTAAACCGATTCCGATACTTTCTTTATTTTTATCTTTTGTTTCGAGTGTTTGAAATATTTGAAAAATTCGTTTGTGGTATTTTGGTGCTATACCTGGTCCATTATCTTTGATAAATAATTTAAGCCATTTATCCTCTTTTTTAGCAGATATTTCGATAATTATATGTTTAGGATCATGATGGTATTTTATTGCATTTTCAATGACATGTTTTAATGTTTGATATATTCTTTTTCGACTAATTTTGATTTTGAATAAATCTCCATTGATTTTAATTTCAGGATGATATTCAAACGGTAAACTATTCGTTACATCATATATAACATCTTTGATAATGATTGGCTCTGTAATATATTTGTTTTTACCAATACTGGAGTATTCTAAAACAGAATTAAGTAATCGGTGCATTCGATTGACACGAGTTCTTATGAGCAGAATACATTCTAAAATATCTTCTGATATTTCGGGATAATTTTGTAAATCTTGTTCTATGAAACCAACCAGACTTCCTATCGCACGAAGTGGCGTTTTTAAGTCATGAGAAGCCAAGTAAGTGAACTGTTGAATGTCATTATTAGCTTTTTCTAACGATTTGACATTGCGTTCAAGTTCCTTGATTTGTTGATGTATAGTATCTTCTAAATCAGCATTTAAATAAGCCAATTTGAGATTTGTTTGATAGAGTTCAAGGCTTTTTTCCTCCAAAATAAGTTCAGCTTCTTTACGAGCTTTCCGTTCTCTTATCACTCGCTTTTCCAGAAGTTTATTTTTATCTTCACTTGCTTTTAGTTGGATAGATAATGCTTCATTTTGCGACTCAAGACTTCGTTTCAGCTCAAGAAGTTGTTGTTGATTCATGTTTATACCATGTTTTCTTATTCGTTTGCTCACAATTCCGTTTTGGCGATTAGTTCTTTTTAAGTTCAAATTTAACTTTTTTACCTTGACTATTCTCAACAATAGTTTTAGAAAAAGAAATACTTTCGTTATAGTATTTTATCGTTCCATTTATCAAACCAGTTGCTAAGTCGCTCATCGCTCGTTCGGAAGTATAAATCATAACCAATTCTTCTTCATTATCATATGGATGATGACATTCAAACTTTGGTAATTCAGCATCAGGATAGAGTTTTTTAACTTCTACATGTATGTGATTATCAATACTTTTCAAAAAAGTAAAAGTGTCTTTCGCATTGGAAAAAAAGACAGCATACTTTTTTGCAAATTGATTTAACAAATGTTCTCCAAAAACCTCTACTAAATGAGGAATAGGAATGTGTGATTGTTGGCTTAGAGAACTAACCAAAGCAATGATTTCATGATGAGGATATGTACCTATTGCCGTATAAGTTCCTCCTGTGGATAATTTAGATTTAGATTTCTCAATGATGTGTTCTGTAACCTCAAAACCAAATGTATCATCTACCATATCTAAGAACTCTGTAAAGACGACTCCTTTCATAATTATTAATAGTGAATGCAGTTATTTTATATTAATAAAAAAAGCAAGCGATAGTAAAAACAGGTCTGTTTTTACTATCGCTTGCTGGTGACACAAATATACGTTAATTATTTCAACATTCCTAAAAAAAATCTAAAAACGGTCATCAAAATCTTTTCGAATTTCACGCATATCTCTATCATCATATTTTTCCCAACGGCTCAAATCTTCCTCTTTTTCATCAAAAGAGTAACGATTATCTAAGTTTAATTCATCAATTTCATGAAATTCATCTTTGAGTGCTTTTGTCGTTTTTTTTCCTGACATTTTTTGTAATTCTCTTTCGATTTCTTGTTGTTCCCAAGAAGCATCAAGGCTACCAACAAATGGTAAACCAAACACTCTAAAATAATGCATTCCAAGTCCAATTCCCCAACCTAACATCGGAAAATGAAACCAAATATCATTAGGATCAGTCGTGATATTCATAATAAAAAAGAAAAGTCCGACCAGAACATAAGCGGAAAAATGTCCGTAAAATCCTTTTTTTAGTTTTACCCTTTTTTTAGCAGCCTTGTATTGTTCGTCTTCGTATGACATATTTATTGATTTATCATTTTTTGATTTGAAATTGTCACCAATTTAAGAAATTCTAAATAGTTCAAAAATTCAAAAGGACTAAAATCACGAAAAATAATGACGAAGTGACTGAAATCTTGGTTGAAATGATTGTATTTTCACTTTTTTGAATTTAAATCCACGTTTTGAGTAATGTTACAATAAGTATAACGAAACGAATATGGAAGAAGAAACCGATAAACTATCTTTTCTTGTTCTTTGAAAATTTCCATAGAACAATAGAATTTTGAAATCTATTAATATTGCTTTTGTCTTAATGTGTTGATGTATTGCCTTGGCATAACTTCAACACTTCAACACTTCAACACAAAAACGATTTTAAGTTTATCACAGTTTTTTTCAAAGAACCATTTTTATTAATACCAAAGTTTTCAAGTCATTGACAAATTAATGAAATTTCGACAAAACCGAGCGATAATCAAACCGATAATTGTTCCTAAAATCGCACCTCCAAAAATATCTATCGGATAATGTACACCAACATAAATCTGTGCATAACTAATCAAACTTGCCCAAAATAAACCGACAAACAAGATCCAACGCCATCTTCGACCAAGAATAACGGCTAAAAATACAGCTATTGCAAAATGATTCGTTGCATGAGAAGAAGTGAAACTTTTTCCAGAACCACAATTTACTAAAGTCCGAACATAAGGTTTTACTTCAGAATTTTGGCAAGGTCGTTCTCGTTTTATAGTTGGTTTCACGACTTTGCTACTCACAAAATCAGCCGTAACAACTGTTGCCGCCAAACATAAAATTATCCAAAGTCCTTTGCGTTGAAAATTCATTAATAAGAAGGCAGCCAAAAATAGATATAATGGTGTCCAAAATACTTTATCCCGAAATAATGGCAATAAAGTATCTAAAATCGGATGTGTCCAAATTCGATTGATTTGATAAAATAGTGCTAAGTCGAGTTCCGCTAACATTAGTTTGGATTTGCTATTCAAAAATTACACAAAAAACGACTTTTTAACCAAAAAGTGAATTATAAATTATAAACTATGAATTATTAACGCTCTAATCTGGTGATTATAAAAACAATTGTCGAATCTATTTTTCACATTTTACAAAGTCATAAAGTAAAACAACGTATTCATAAAGCAGTAAAAAATTAGGACTTTTTAAATCTTGTGTCGAAGTCCAACACATCAACACATCAACACATCAACACATCAACATAATTTTCAAAGAATCAATAAATCATCTTGAAAATGATTGATTTTCGAATTATTTTTTTGTGGAGAAACCATTTAAAATCAAATAAATATATCAACCTACTTAATTCAAGTTGCGGATTAAATACTATACTTCTCATTTTATCCTCCGTAAATCTACTGCTCGCCAACCGTGCCGATTGTCACGAATATTGAATATCACTTTATCACCTTCATCAATCGTATCATGAAAATATTTTTGATGTGTATAAACCTCTCGATACGAACCATCTAAAATTTCTACAAAACCCGATTTTTTTACGCTATCATAATATTTTAAATAACCTTTGAATATTTGTCCTTCCATTACGATGATTTTTTTGTAAATCACTCTCTAAATGGAAAATTCACTTTTCATGTTTAAAAAAAATGAAAATTAATAGACAACTTAGATTTTTTATAAATAAAGGCAAACTACAATAAATTTATATAGTAATTGCAGGAAAAGTTTAGGTATCAAAGATTAAATGTAGCATAAAGGGCTTTCTCATAAAAACTTTTAATGTATGAAATTTATATTTTTTGAACCACAAAAGAATCAATAGGCACAAAAGATATTCACAAAAGTTATATTTATTAATTCTTTTGTGAATACCTTTTGTGCCTATTATCCCT
>JBGCFH010000256.1:0-21964 GCA_045106825.1 Saprospiraceae bacterium
GAACCTGTTCCTCCTATACCAAATAAATATAATTTAGCCATTTTATAAAGTTAAGTTTTGTGCTACGTTTAGTGTTTTGATTTTTTTATAAACTATTTAGGAAAAGGAGTATCCTGAGTGTTATGTCCTACTCCGGGAACAAATTTTGCTATTAAACGACATAATATACTACATCCAATAAAAAATAAAATTGACCAAATAGCGTTGACTAAACCAAACATCACAATTTCATTTGTAGAAATATAGCCTTCAATATCGGTCGCAATCATACCCGTATCATAATCAATGAATGGTAAGTAATATCCGATTCCCCAATTAATAATAAAATTAACGCCCAAAATAATCAACCAATGATACCAACGACTAAATCGAGGACTATTTAGTATCAAATAGAAACCTATCGCAAGTATTAAAGATATAATAAGCATATACATTCCTACAGAAGCATATAGTGAACTATCTGTATAGGCAGTTCCATCCCAACCATATAAATGTCTGCCTAAGGCTTCGCCATACATGGATGAAAATAATTCATAAATAGATGCAAAGAAATCTTTCATAGTTTTTTAGTTTTCAATATTTACAGTTAACGTGAAGAAGTTTTTTTCTTCTGATTTTGGTCCTTTATATGCTTCATCAACACCTTCCAAAAGATATTTTAATCCGAATGATTTTTGGAGTTCTTCTTGTTCATTCTTCCCCTTTTCAGGTTCCCAATGCCATTCATTAATCCATTCAGGAAAAACTTGTTTTAGACTTATATCTAAATCTACACTTTTGATTTTTTTAGTTTGAATAACGATTATATGTGAATAATCACTTAAATTTTCTCTTTTTCGCTTCTGTTCTTTAGTTATTTTTGAGGCTTTTACCACTTCAAAAGCGTCATCGGATGTACTGTAATTATTTATATTATCTAAATAATCAGGATGTAAACCATAACCCTCTAAATCAACTGCTATCGAGAATTGAAAAATACCTTTTTGTTCTGCTCTTTTCCCTTTTGTTGGATTTTGCATTCCATATAAAGGATTTGTTGGATTTGGTCTGTAACTGCCCCAGGATTCTAACATTGTTGTTCTGTAAGCAGGTGTTGTACTTGATTTCGCCCAGCAGAAATAATTTTCAATATTACCTTTCAATGATTTTTCAATATTTAATTCTTTCATCAACGTTTTAATATAATGGTGATTACCCATTATCCAAATATAATATGGTCGTTCATCATCTACTTTAATTCTTTGATTTTTGTAAGTATAAAAATTTCCATCAAATTCAGAGTTGAGATGTAAAACTAAAACTGCAAAGTCTTTAGATTCTTTTAATTTTTTCGCAAAAATAGTTTTAATACCTATTGACTGATTAGTCAATAACTCTTCTGTATTATTAGTGCTTTTTAACGAAAAAAGACAATCAGAAATAAATACTGATACGTTATTATCTTCCGTTTCTGTAAGAATATTATCAAGAATATTCTTCATATCCGAATTTCCTCTATTTCCACCACGAGAAGAGAAAGTACTTGGTTCTAACTTGTCTATGAAATCCTCAACTTCTGGTTTAAAAGGGATTTTTTTGCTATTGATATAATTTAAATTTAAAGAATCTGCTATAGTTCCACTTAAATTTATATCAGAAAGAAAAGCATAAATGGAAGATTCAAATTTTGTTTTTCCTTTCACATAGCCATCCATACTTGCAGAGTTTTCCAGAAAAATATTATATGTAGGTTTTATTTCATTTGATGTAGAAAGTTGGAAAGTAATATTTGGAATTTTGATTTTTTGAAGGTAAGCTTTCACTTTAGTTGTATCGACTTTATTATTAGTCCATAATACTTTATAAGCTGACTTATTGTGTAGTTTTTTTATTTCCGTATCATCAATAACCCTATCTTTTGCAACTTGTTTTAAAATCTTATCTACGGGATTACCTCCACTACAAGCCACAAGAGTACTTATAATAAGTAAAAATAATAGACGAAATAATTTCATAAATAGTTTTAGTGTTTTGTGAGTTAAAGTTGTTTAAGGTAATAATATGGCGTTAATTATATAGAATATTTATAAATAAAAACCATAATTAGAATTCAAATAACTTTAAAAGGTTTGTATTGAATTAGATGACTAAAAGTAAAAACATATATGTTAATTTCAAAATTAAGTCTAAAATATTTTAAAAAAGTATTTATTTAAAATAAGAATAAAAATCACTATTTTATACCTTTAGAGAAATATGTTATATAATATGCTAATGTGAAAAACTTGATAAAATGTTTGTAAGTGGTTTATCTGTTGAATAGTAAAGAGTTGAAACCAAGGTAATATTAAACGAATTACTGGAGAAAAACCAAATTATATTTTCCTGAATTGTATGAAGTGCCAATGTTGGTAACCGAAAGTAATTTCAGATGATGATATATTTACTCATATCAAATTAGTAAAAGTAGAAGAAGCACTAACAAAAAAATTAATGATTTTGATAAAGATAAATAAAAAACGTTCGTTTAATTTTTTCTCGAAAAGAAACCTTCATTCATATAAAAAAGAAAGTTGGTCGAAACGTTTCTGATTCAATTGGAATTGAAAACATGAAAAATGTAATAATAAGAAGTAAAATAGTTGACAACAAACAATTTTCACAGTAAATTTTATTGTAAAATTGTTTGTTGTCAACCATTAAATTTAAACCCATTCACTCGCCCAAGCTCTTCCTTCACCAGCTTCTTCCATAGCCACACAACCTTGAAAAGGGCCAGGAATTGCTTTATGTTGTAAAACCTGAGTACAACCTTCTTCTGTCATAAAGAATGTACTTAATACACCTTGTTTTGCATTAAACCAGAATATTTTATCAGAATCAGTTCCATCATCTTTAGTTTTATGAGCAGCAGCCTCGACTTTCGTCAAATAAGCATCTCGTTCTTCATCAGACATTTCTGTAAATGACTTACTATTCGCTTTTTTACAATCAGTTTCGAAGGTATCAATTTGTCCTGCAAAGCCTTTAGCATCTTCATCTGAATAATAATCAGCGATAATTCCATCAATTAGATTAACAACTTTGACATCTTTCGCTCCAGGTGTATCCGTTTTAGGCATGATACGTTCTGCTATTTCATTCAAAACATCAAATTGATTTTGTGTAAAGAATTGTAAATCTTCACCAACAGAGGTTGCTCCGCTTTCACAGCTCTGCAAAAAAGCAGCTGCAAAAGGAGCAGAAATTGCCGCACCAGTTAAGAGTGCAACTCGTCGTAAAGCATCTCTTCTATCCATTTTTTATATAAGTAGTGGGTAATAGGTAATAGGTAATAAGTATTTTTCACATTATACTTATTACTTTCTACTTATTACTTAATTAAAGATTTTGTTTTTTCAATTGTTCCACAGCATAACTTGCTGCACGAGCAGTTAATGCCATATACGTTAATGAAGGATTCACACAAGAACCCGAAGTTAAACACGCACCATCCGTTACGAAAACGTTTTCTGCTCCCCAAACTTGATTATTACCATTTAGAACCGAAGTTTTACGATCTCGTCCCATACGAGCCGTTCCCATTTCATGAATACCTAAACCAACACCATAAGCATCTTCATAAGGTGTCACGTTTTTACCACCTGCAGCTTCTAATATTTCTACCGCCGAACCTTGCATATCTTTACGCATTTTGAGTTCGTTTTCTTTAATTTCTGTATTGAAATTTATAGTTGGTAAATCCCAAGCATCTAATTTGTCGTAGTTAAGCTGCATATAATTATCTTCGTAAGGAAGCATTTCTCCGAAGGCTAAAAGGTTCATTGTCCAACCTCCTGGCTTTTGAACTGCCTGTTTTAATGATGCTCCAAAACCTTTACTTTCTGCTACTTGATGCCAATCACCACGACTGCCACCACCTTGATAACCAAATCCACGCAGATAATCTCTATCTGTTTTGCCACCTAAATTACGGAAGCGAGGAATGTAAATTCCATTCGGACGACGACCAACAAAATACTGATCTTCAAAACCGTCAAATTCTGCTCTTGCACCAATTTTGAAATGATGATCCATTAAGTTTTTACCCAATTGACCACTTTCATTACCTAATCCATCTGGGTGAGCTTCATTTTTTGATTGCATCAAAATAGAAGTCGAAGCGATTGCAGAAGCACATAAGAAGATTACTTTTGCATAGTATTCTACACTTTCTTTTGTGTCTTTATCAATAATACGAACGCCAGTTGCTTTACCAGTTTCTTTATCATACAATACTTCTGTCGCAATTGAAAATGGACGAATTGTAAGATTACCCGTTTTTTCAGCAGCTGGTAATGTAGCTGATTGTGAACTAAAATACGCACCATAAGGACAACCTCGCATACAACGATTTCTTGATTGACATTGCCCACGACCGTTGTGTGCTTGTGTCAAATGTGCTGTTCGACCAATCGTCATTATTCTATCATCGAAGTTTTCTTTGATACGTTTCGCAACTTCGGCTTCGATACAATTGAAATCCATCGGTGGTAAAAACTCGCTATCAGGTAATTGTGGCAAACTTTCTTTACGACCACTGATTCCTGCAAATTTTTCTACATAAGAATACCATGGTGCAATATCCTTATAACGAATTGGCCAGTCAACGGCAATACCTTCTTTCGCATTCGCTTCAAAATCATAATCTGACCAACGATAACATTGTCGTCCCCAGACTAAAGAACGTCCACCAACTTGATAACCTCGAATCCAATCGAAACGCTTATCATTGATTTCGTTGTAGGGATGTTCAGAATCTTTGACAAAGAAATGTTTGTGCTGTTCTCTGACGGTATAACCTGTACGATTTTGTTTCGGATAATGTTCATCAATGACTGGTTGAGGTACTCGACCACCATTTTTAAACTCCCAAATATCCATATTAGCTGTCGGATAATCTTTGATGTGTTTGACATCACGACCACGTTCTAATACAATAGTTTTTAGTCCTTTCTCGCAAAGTTCTTTGGCAGCCCAGCCGCCACTAATACCCGAACCAACGACAATTGCGTCATAAGTTCGGTCTTTTTTACTCTTTCCGTTGATATTACTCATAATTTGGATATAGATTGTTACGATTGTTCGATTGTCAAATTGTTATTATTAATAAAACAAAACAATTTAGTCACCGAGTTATCGGGATAAACAATAAAACAATTCAACAATTTTTTTATTTGGTTACAAATAAATTTCGATGGCAACTTACCAAATATTTTAAAATTAATCAAAATATCCTTTGGCTTTGTGTCTTTTTAACAATTTGATGGTAAATAAGATAATAAACAGGAATGTTCATTATCAATACTTTATGATAGTTAACAACATCCATTATATAATAAAAATGGCTTTACTATTCCAAATTATTAGAATAGTAAAGCCATTTTTAAATTGTAAAAAATAACAATTTAGCAATTCAACAATACGAAGTAAACCGCCCATTTAATTCACGCCATAAGCTGTCAAGCGACATTTTACTTTCAAAATTTGAGAAACGTCATTTAATTCTACATCGTAAGGTCGATAAATATTATTATCTGAAATTAGGCGTAAGCCGACAGTTTGTGTACCTTTTCTGATTTGTTGAATGCGTTTTGCTACGACAACATCAGTAACAATCACATAAACGGCATTGTCTTTTAACGGTGTATTTCGTTCGATGCGTTCACAAATCACCATATCGCCACTTGTGATTGTCGGCATCATACTGTCTCCACTAATTTCGATTGCAATTAATTCTCCTTCCATATTTGGAATAGAAAATTTTTGTAGTTGACTAAAATAATCTGGATTATCAGACTCTAAAGCGTAACCAGCTAAGGCTTTCTGAGGAATTAAAGTGATATTTTTGCGTCCAGCTTGACTAAAACCATGAAATCCTTTTGAGGGAATATCTCCTTCATTTGCAAACATTGGCTCAAGACCACCAAAAATATAGTTGGCATTTACATTATAAATTTCAAACAATTTGTTTAATTGGTCAACTGTAATATTGCGTTTCCCTTTTAGAATACTATTAATAACATGATTGTAAGTACCTAATTCTCGGGCAATGTCTGACTTGCCTTTGATTAAATTATTCTCATCTAATGCTTTATATACCTCTCTGAAACGTTTATTGACTGGATTGTTGATAAAATCAGACATGAACAAGTAGTTTTTAAATTGTTCCAAAATGTTTTAAAAACTTTTTTGTAAAACATTTTGTTTTTAAAAACAATTTGTTTTAAATTTGTATTGTTGGATAAACAGTTGGAACAAAATCATTTAATTAATAAACGTAAATATACAAAACGTTGTTAAAAAAAACAAGGTTATGATGCATAAAAACAATAAGTTAGAGCCTTATGTACAACATAAAGGTATCAGACGTCGATTAGAAATCATGGAAAGTAAATCACCTTCTTTATACAAAATACTTCAAACGATTATTGTTGGTGTCGGAAAACCGATAATGGCGATGAGAGCTGGTTTTTATAAAGCAACAGGTGGTTTTTTTGCAAATTCGAGTATTCCTTGGTTTAAAATCATTGTGATTTTAGCTGGTGCATATATTTTAACATATAAAAATTTGAATTTGAATTTTAATCTTAATTCTCCTCCGCCACAAACAGCAATTCCAGATTATACTTCTATAAGTGTTGCAAATACTTTGTCGCCAATCGTTTCTGCTGATTTTGATGATGAAGCAAACAAGGCTTATATTGAAGAATATAAAGAAATGGCATTGCAAGAAATGAAAGTGTTTGGTATTCCTGCAAGTATAAAATTAGGTCAAGCATTACTGGAAAGTGAAGCTGGAAAAAGTACCAATGCGATTTCATTAAATAATCATTTTAACTTACGTTGTGGCGAGTTACAAACTGGTTATTGTACAGAAACACCAAACGGAATGTTCAACGAATTTGATTCAGTTGATGAAGGTTGGAGAACGCACAGTAAATATTTGGTAACCAACGAATATTCGAATCTTAGAAAATCCGCTGGGAATGACTATAAAATCTGGGCAGCTGGTTTGAAAACTTTAGGTTACAGTCCTGAACGTGAATATGCTGAAAAACTACTTGGAATTATTGAATATTATAATTTGCAGGAGTTGGATGGAATATAGTTTTTGTAGTTTGGTAGTTTAAGTGGTTTTAGTAGTTTCAACGTGTTAACGGAACAACTTAAATGACTTAAACTACACAAACTATCAAACGACTTAAACTTTACTTGCAACACTTCTAAACGAAGCCGAAATTTTAGCGGTTTCGGTTTTGAATTTAGTGCTATTTGAAGCATTGGCGAAAGCCGACTTAAACTGTGCTGTAATTTTATTGCCTAAAGCAGCATCAATTTTTTGAAGTTCAGGTTTAATTTCTAAATATTCCACAAATGCTTGGCGAATCACTAACTTTCGCATTGTTGCATTTTTTTGAAGATTGGCGGAATTTATCAATGTATGCACACCAGTAGATACAAATTCAACAAAAGCATTTCTAAACTTTGTTTTTTCTTGTTGCTTTGCATACAACACCATTTTGCTATACATTTTAGTCGTGCTGTTTGTTTCAATTTCATGCGCTAAAGGCTGTAAATATTTTAATGCAATGTTGATTTTTTTCCAATTACCAGCTTTAAGAGCATCTAATATTTGAGCATAAATCACTTCTGATTTTAAAACCATATCGTTACGAGCAGTATTAGGAATACGAGTCAATTCCCTACCTTGTGTATCCATTCCTGACGGTGTACTTACTGCAAAACCTAAAATTTCTTCTCCTAATGTATCAATCGGTTCATGCAAGTCATAAGCCATCATTGTTTTAGGTGTTTCTAAATTATAATCATAAACCAAATTACTCAAATCCGTTTGATTATAATTGTAAGCTAAAAGGAATAAATCTTCGCTATAATTTTCAAAAACAGAAAAGTCAATCATATTATCTTTTAATTGAGCGTAGAAATTATCTTTTGTAATAATTTTGAAGCTATTTACTGATTTGATGAAATAGGCTTTTTGCTTATTTGGAGCAAAATCTCTTTTGAATAAACTGATTTTTCCTTTCATAATTTCACGTACAAAAAAGGTAGATTTATCGTGTGAAATTGTCTGGAAACGTTTTTTATCATATGAGAAGTAAGCTATTTCTTCTGACTTGAAGCGCTGTTTTCTTTTATCATCAAGGTTTGTTTTAAAATAAACTTTTTGACTATTAATAATCGTCAAATAACCGGTCAAAGTTTTACCATTATTTAAAGAAATAGAACCTTGTTGATAGGAAAGTGTTTGGGCAGAACTGCTAAGGCATAGCAACAAACCTAAACTCAATAAAATACTTTTATAATAAATCGTCATTGTAGTTATTTACGTGAAAATAAATATTTCTAATATTGTGACAACGAAAATTATACCGATTAAAGTTTGTTGTTATAAAATGTCTTGAATATTAGTCGTTTACAGTTAGATATTTTACAACAATGAAACACTTCTTGAATAACTTATATTTTGGAAACAATGCTACTAAAAAAATTAATAATTTTGGTTGTTTCGCTTTTGAACTGTTCTGGAATTTTAGCTTTTGCAAAAATCATTCTGAATTGATTAGTTATTTGATTTGTCAAATCAGCATCTGCTTTTTGTAAAACTGATTTTATTTCCAAAAACTCTACGAATGCTTGTCGAATAATGAATTTTCTTATCGTGATTTCACTTTGTTGACTGGCAATATTCATAAGTGATTGCAATCCTGTAGAGACAAATGTGATAAATACTTTTCTAAATTCAGATGTCTTTTTTTCTTTTGCAGTCACTAATAATTGATGATATAATTGATTATTATCATACGATTCGATTTCTTTTCCTAAAGGCTTCAAGAGATTTAATGCGATATTTATTTTTTTCCAATCTTCTTGTTTTAAGGCTTCTAATATTTGATTATAAAGCACTTCCGTCTTGAGTACCAATTCATTGCGAACAGAGTTTGGAATTTGAGGCGACTTGTCCATTTCTAAAGGTTTTCTTTTGTAAATAATATTCCCTTTATCACGATTGCCATCATTGCTACGATTCGGTTCAGAAATTATAGAAACAAACTGTTGATTATAATGATTAATCAAGTATTTCAAATCATCTTGATTGAACTCAAAAGCGACTAAAAACATCTCTTGATCGTATTGATTAAAAAGTGATAAGTCACCAATGTACTTTTTTAAAATGTCATAATAGGTTGATTTTGAAAGGTTTAATATGTTTTTGTCGATTTCGATGAAATATCGTTCATTTTCATTCTTGCTAAATGTTTCCTCATATAAATTAATATTTCCTTGTTCCAATTCGTAAACAAAAATCGTAGAACTATTATATTCAATCGTTCTATATTTTTTAGAATTATAACTAAAATCAGCGACTTCTTCGGAAATAAAATATTTTTGAAAATCCGTATCTTTTGATAGTTTGAATGCAATCGTAAATTTATCGACTAAAGCAATATATCCGCTAATTTCGTCATTATCTTTTAGGTGAATTGTTCCTTTTTGAAAAGTAGAAGTTTGAGCAAAAATATTGATACACAGAAGAACGCCTAAAGTTGTTAGGAGTAGTTTAATTGTCATTATAGTTATTAATTAAGTGAAAACGAATAATTAGGTTAAAGGTAAATAAAAATGAAATTTTGAATAAAAATTAAATGGAACAGTTTTAAATATATTTAATGATAATATATCAAGTGAAAAAGTGTATTATTGACTCTTCACTAAAGCAACTATTGTTTAAGCATTTCAAAAAGTTGAAATATTATACTCACGCAGATTATCACAGATTATCACAGATTATCACAGATTTTCGCAGATACTTTTATTGAGCTCTCAATAAAACTACAATTTACAAAGTAAATAATATAGGTTCTTTGAAAAATCCAGTGAAATAATAAAAATTTGAAATCTATCAAGATTGTTTTTTGTGTTGACGTGTTGATGTGCTGACGTTGGTATAACATCAACACATCAACACATTAACACAAAAAACGAATTCAAATAATTCGTATATTTAGGTTTATCACTGGATTTTTCAAAGAACCATGATATAAAATCTGCGTGAGCAATTTTTGATGCGTCTGCCATCGTCCTTATTCTCTGTAAAGTAATTTCCATAAACTTTTTTTTACCTTTGTGCATTGATAAACTTTTTATTGTTTATCATTTAGTCTATTTTGTGATACCTTTAAATTAAGTGATTCTTTTCTATTTCATAATTTGTTTATCCTTTCAAATGATTAGTATGTGCAAATAATTTTTTTGTAAGTAAGGTTTAAAATCTTAGCGAGAAGTGAGACACACAAAATAAATAGAGGAAAAGAGAATTGCAATAATAACTATGTACTAACAAATTATTGTTACCATTAAAAAATAATTCTAAATAGATAATATACGAATGCAAGAAGATAACTTAGAAAACTTTGATTATCATCACGAAGAAAATCAAGAACAATCACAAGAGTTTGGTAATCGTGGTTTAGATGTTCATAAAATTAGTGATGCCGTAGAACGTATCAAAGATGAGATTCAGAAAGTCGTTATTGGTCAAGATATGACGATTGATTTGTTGTTGGCAGGAATTTTTGCAAACGGACATATTCTAATGGAAGGTGTTCCTGGTATTGCGAAAACATTGATTGCAAATTTGTTGGCAAAAACGATTAATGTTGACTTTACTCGGATTCAATTCACACCTGATTTGATGCCTTCGGATGTAATTGGAACAACGATTTATAATTTGCAAACTTCACAATTTACTTTCAATAAAGGCCCAGTTTTTTCAAATGTCGTTTTGATTGATGAAATCAATCGTTCGCCAGCGAAAACTCAAGCGGCTTTGTTTGAAGTGATGCAAGAAGCACAAGTTTCGGTTGATGGTGAAACGTATGAAATGTCTTATCCGTTCTTTGTCGTTGCGACACAAAATCCGATTGAGCAAGAAGGAACATACAAATTGCCAGAAGCACAACTTGATCGTTTTATGTTCAAAATCAATTTGGAATATCCATCTTTTGAGGAAGAAAAAGCCATTTTGATGCGATTCAAAAATGACTTTGGAATGAAAAAAACGGAAGAAGTCAAAGCTGTTTTTTCTGCTACTGAAATCCGTGAATGTCGTGCGATTGTGGAGCAAGTTTTTATCAAAGATGAACTCTTGCATTATATCGCTGCGATTGTGAATAACACTCGTAACAACGGTGATTTATTCTTAGGTGCGTCGCCTCGTGCGTCATTGGCAATCATGAAAACATCAAAAGCAATTGCTGCGATGAATGGACGAGATTTTGTTACGCCAGATGATATTCGTGTTGTCGCTTATCCAGTTTTGAATCATAGAATTATCCTTACGCCAGAACGTGAAATGGAAGGTTATACAGCGAAAGATATTATTGAGGACATTATTAAGAAGATTGAAGTGCCGAGGTAAAATTGATTGATTGATTGTTGTTGCCTTCGGCTTATTGTTAGACTATTTCGTGAAAAAAGAGGAGCATGAAAAAACAAATTTTACTGATATTAGTATCTGTGTTATTTACAATAAATCTTTACAGTCAAATTGATTCTGTTTTTTCAAAAAAATCTTTAGATGAAAAAATAAGTATTGTCAAGGACGAATTGATTAGTGATACAAGTAAGTTTGATGAAAAGGATTTATATCGTAGTACAATAGGTACTCAAAACTCAAAAAATTACGGAATACTTTTTTTTATTAATGGAAAGCAGCTTTTCAAGCCTGATATAGTTGATAAATATTGTATCGAAGATTTTATTGAAAATTATCTTGAAGAATCAAACATAGAAAGTATTGAGAGAATTAATCAAGATTTAAGTACAGTAATATTTGGAATAAATGGCAAAAATGGTGTCGTTTTAATCGAATTAAAAAAACTCAAAAAAGCTAAAACAACTCAGTGTAATTTTGAATTGGGTAGAAAATTAGAAGGGAATAATTTTAATCAATCGAATAGTTTTATGATTCGAGATTAAGAGGTTAAATTTCTTGATTTACAATTTCAAAACAGTTTAGCAATATAAGAGTGCAACAATTGATTCAATGAAACTAATAAAAAACTTATATTTAACGAATCTATTTTTCTACATCTTCGGTGCAGTAATCGCCTTGTTTGTAGCCAGTTTTGTTGTGGACTTTTTGTTCCCGATTGCACAGGCGTTGTTGGTGATTTCGATAGCCGTTTTGGTCGTGGATTTGTTGTTGGTTTTTCATCCGCAAGCGAATGTGAAATGTAAGCGTATTTTACCAAAAGTATTTTCTTTGAATGATGAAAATCCGATTCGATTGGTATTGTATAATGATTATTCGCTTCCGCTAAATTTGACGATAATTGATGAAATTCCTGACCAATTTGAAGAACGTGATTTTGTGCGAAAACTACAATTAGCACCTTATCAAGAGGAAGAAATCGCTTACAGTTTAGTACCAAAATCTCGTGGTGAATATATTTTTAATGCTGTGAATATCTTTATGAGTTCGACTTTTGGCTTGGTTGAACGTAGATTGGTGAAGGATTTAGAACAAGCATTACCTGTTTATCCGTCGATTATTCAAATGAAAAATTTTGAATTAAAAGCCTTTTCAAGAACTTCGACGTTGCAAGGTGTTAAGCGATTGCGTCGTTTGGGACATAGTTACGAATTTGAGCAAATCAAAAACTATGTTCGTGGCGATGATTATCGAAGTATCAATTGGAAAGCAACAAGTCGTCAAGGGAAATTGATGGTCAATCAATATGAAGACGAAAAAGCTCAACAGGTTTATTGCATGATTGACAAAAGTCGTGTGATGAAAATGCCGTTTAACGGCTTGAGTTTGTTGGATTATGCGATTAATACGAGTTTGGTTATTTCTAATGTTGCCTTAAAGAAGTACGATAGAGCAGGATTATTGACATTTTCGGATAAAGTCGGAACCGTCGTGAAAGCAGAACGCAACGCTTCACAAATCAACAAAATTTTACAAGCATTATATCGAGAACAAGAACGACATTTGGAAGCAAATTACGAATTGTTGTATCAAGCATCGAGGCGAGTTGTGAAGGGTAGGAGTTTGGTCTTTTTGTTTACCAATTTTGAAAGTTTATTTGCAGCAGAACGTGTTTTACCGATTTTGAGAAAGATTAATAATTTGCATTTATTGGTTGTTGTCTTTTTTGAAAATACGGAAATTATCGACTATTCTGAAAAGGAAGTTAAGAACGTAGAGGAAATTTATTTCCAAACCATTGCACAAAAATTCGTTTCCGAAAAACAGCAAATTGTCCAAAAACTCCGTCAATACGGAATTCAAGCCATATTGACTTCGCCAGACGAATTGTCAATTAATACAATTAATAAATATTTAGAATTGAAATCGAGAGGTTTGATATAAAAAACGGCATTGCCTTTATCAATTCCTAATGTGTGTTATATCACAAAACCTCAAAAAGAATTTAATTTATTTTGTACTGAATTAGAAACATTATGACAAAAGTAAGGAGACGTTTATCGTTTGATAAATTAAATAGTATTGCAAAAATTCTAAAAGTTGTTTCGCATCCTGTACGATTAGAGATTTTAGAAATTTTAGAAGCAGAAGAACCTTTAACGGTTTCTGAAATTAGAGAACGTATTAATTCAAAAATCGAACAATCAATGTTATCACATCACTTAATCAAAATGAAAGATAACGGAATTTTGACTTCTTACAAAAAAGGTAAAAACAGTTATTACAGTTTAACAGATCGAACGATGATGAATATTTTTGATTGCATCGGCGTTTGTGATGTTTTCTAAGCATTTTTTCAAAAAGCTATTTTTTTATAATAACACATGAATGTTCTAACATATATTAATTTGTAAATTATACCTCAAATATAATATATGAACATTTTAACATATATTGATATACAGCTACAATAAAAAACTAAAGTATAACTATGAAAATCGAACAAATCTATACTGGTTGCTTGGCACAAGGTGCGTATTATATTGAAAGTGAAGGTGAAGTTGCGATTATTGATCCTTTGCGTGAAGTAACGCCTTATATCAAGAAAGCAGAAGCGAATAATGCAAAGATTAAGTATATTTTAGAAACGCATTTTCATGCAGATTTTGTGAGCGGACACGTTACACTCGCTGAAAAAACAAATGCAACAATCGTTTATGGACCGACTGCAAATACTTCGTTTGATGCTCATATTGCTAAAGATGGAGAAGAATTAAAATTAGGAAAACTAACGATAAAAGTATTACATACGCCAGGACACACGATGGAAAGCACGACTTTCTTATTGAAAGATGAAAATGGTAATGACCATGCGATTTTTACTGGCGACACGTTGTTTTTGGGCGATGTTGGACGACCAGATTTGGCTCAAAAAGCAGCAAGTATGACGCAAGAAGATTTGGCAGGTTTGTTATACGATAGTTTACGCACGAAGATTATGCCTTTGTCTGACGACATTACGGTTTATCCAGCTCATGGTGCAGGTTCAGCTTGTGGAAAAAACATGATGAAAGAAACCGTTGACACGTTAGGCAATCAGAAAAAAATGAATTATGCACTTCGTGCAGATATGACAAAGGCGGAATTTATACAAGAAGTAACGGATGGTTTATTACCGCCACCAGCATATTTTCCTGAAAATGTTCGATTGAATAAAGAAGGCTATGCTGACGTTGAAGTTATTTTGAAAAAAGGTGCAAAACCATTGTCACCAAAGGCTTTTGACTTAATGGCAAATGAGTTAGATGCGTTAGTTTTAGATGTTCGTACACAAGCAGATTTTGCGAAAGAACACATTCCAAATAGTATTTTCATCGGCTTGAATGGCGGTTTTGCTCCTTGGGTTGGCGAGTTGATTATTGATGTTCAGCAACCGATTTTGTTAGTTGTTCCAGAAGGAAAAGAGGAAGAAGCTGTAACAAGATTATCACGTATCGGTTTTGATAATACATTAGGATATTTAGAAGGTGGAATTGAAAATTGGAAAGCAACAGGAAAAGAAACGGATTTCGTTCAATCCGTTCCAGCTACAGAATTGGAAACTGCAAACGCACCAATTTTTGATGTGCGTAAGCAAAGCGAATACTTATCAAGACACATCGAAAACGTAGAAAATACGCCTTTAGGAAATTTGAATGATTATTTGGCAACTTTCCCTAAAGAAGGAAATTTCTATGTTCATTGTGCTGGTGGTTATCGTTCGATGATTGCTTTATCTATTTTAAAATCAAGAGGTTATCATGGCGGAATTGATGTTCAAGGTGGATTTAAAGCCATTGAAAAAACGGAAATTCCTTTGACAGATTTTGTTTGTCCTTCTACTTTGTAAATAACTGATAAACCTGACAGATTTTTAAAATCTGTCAGGTTTTATGAACCAAAAATTGAATAAAAACCAAATATTACTAACCAATAAAATTTATCAAATTATGGCTAAGAATCATTATCAAGTATTGATAATTGGTGGCGGAACTGCTGGAATCATGGTTTCATCACAATTAAAAAAAGCTGATTCTAAATTAAAAATCGGCTTAATTGATCCTGCCGAAACACATTATTATCAACCAGCTTGGACATTAGTTGGAGCAGATGCTTACAATTTTGATGATACGGCTCGATCTATGAAGTCGTTGATTCCAAATGGTGTTGATTGGATTAAAAATTATGCGGAATCATTTCAACCAGAATCGAATCAAATCACGACAAGAAACGGCGACAAATATACGTATGACTTTTTGGTCGTCGCTCCGGGTATTAAAATTGACCCGACACTTATCGAAGGTTTAGCCGAAACTTTGGGTAAAAATGGTGTTTGTAGTAATTATACTGACCCAAAATATACTTGGGAAGTTTTAAGAAATTTCAAAGGCGGAAACGCGGTTTTTACACAACCGACAACGCCAATTAAATGTGGTGGAGCACCACAAAAAATTGCTTATTTATCGGCAGATTATTTTAGAAAAAACAATTTGGCAGATAAAACAAATGTAGTTTTTGCAACACCAGGAACGGTTATTTTTGGTGTAAAACCAATTGCAAAAACATTAACGGAAGTATTACACCGTTACAATATTCACTTCAAACCATTTTACGCACCAGTAAAAATTGATGGTAACAACAAAGAAATTACTTTCAAAAGCGTACACAAAGGTGATAATCAATGTATTGTGAATGAAGGGAATGTAATCGGAGAAGAACTTCATGGAGATTCAACAATCGTAATGCCTTTCGATATGTTGCACTTAGCACCGCCACAAACTGCACCTGATTTTGTCAAAAATTCTACTTTGGTGAATGATGCAGGTTGGGTTTCTGTCAATATCGAAACTTTACAACATACCGAATATTCTAATATTTTCTCTTTAGGCGATGTCGCTGCTTTGCCAACTGCCAAAACTGGTGCTGCAATTCGTAAACAAGCTCCGATTGTAGTCGCTAATATTTTGAAATTAATGGATTCAAACACGATTACCAATATGAAATATAATGGTTATTCGTCTTGTCCATTGGTAACAGGTTATGGCAAAATGGTTTTAGCAGAGTTTGATTACAAAAAGAACTTTATTCCAGATCCAAAATTAAAGCAAATGTTGGTTTTCAATTCTGATAAAGAACATTGGAGATTGTGGATGTTGAAAAAATATATTTTACCGTATTTATATTGGAACAAGATGATGAAAGGTCAGAACGTATAATAAATTTGAGTGTAGGTAATGCTAATTGATAAAAAATTGGATTAGTATTATTTTGTATGGGTTTGGGAGTCGTTTCCCAAACCCATTTTTCGTTTATTGAATTGATACTTTACAATGATATATAAATGTACTAATATATTTTCCAAAACAATACTTTCCCATTAAATTGCATCTAATTCAACAATTAGACTAAAATTATGAAATACTATCTACTACTATTTTTTGCGATAATCACTCTAACTGCAATCGCACAACATCCTAAACTAATTTTACAAAAAGGTCATACTGCACCGATTACTGATATTGCGATAAGCGAAGATGGAAGGTTGGCAGCATCAGCGAGTTTTGATGGTACGATTCGATTGTGGGACGTTTTATCTAAGAAAGAATTAGGTATTTATGAGATGGAGAATACTGGAAGTATGGGACAATTTGAGGTCGAACTGAAAGATGACTTCTTAGTTGGATTTGGTGCTGGAAAGATAAAAACTTGGAATATTAAAATGTCCGAATTGATTGCAAAAGGAACGTATAATGTGAGTGCCGTTGCAATTGATAAAAATGATAATTTGTTGATTGGTGATGAAAATGGTCAAGTGACACCAAGTTTTTCGCTGACTTTAGAAGGTATTTTTGGTGAAGAAATGATTCATAATGATTGGGTAGAAGAAGTGAAAATTAGTAATGATGGCAAATATTTTTTGACGGCAAGTTCTGATGGTTTGCTGCTTTGGAATAAAAAGAATGGAAAGATTGTCGATACATTAACAACGCAAGCAGTAAACACAGCGAACTTTAGTTATGATAATCAATACATTGTTGCTGGTGGATTTGATGGTATTGTTCGTGTGTTTCGAGTCGATGATGGTGCGTTTATTAATGCGTTGGAATTACATGAAAATCGGTTGATTTATACGGATATTAGTCGGGATAATGGGACGATTATTAGCACAGATGTTTATGGAAAAATTGCAGTTTGGAATACACAAACAAATGATACGATTCGGACAATAGAAACGCATAAAGGTTTGCGTTCCGTGGCTTTACATCCTGATGGTCGAACATTGTTTGTTGGTTTTAGAAATCGGTTGCGATTGTATCGAACAACGACTGGAAAGCAAATCACGGAGTTCAAAGGCTTAGTTGATGATTGGAAAAGTAAGTATATTAACTATGTGGATTTTGATAAAAATAATCAGCAATTTATTACCAGTGAAAATGGAATTGTACGATTTTGGGGAGCAGCTGCTGGTGACAAAATCAGGTTAAATAACAATGTGATGAAAGCGATTTTTCATCCGATAGAACGATATATTGCAACGAATGAAAGTGATGGAAGTGTGGTGTTGTTTGATATGATTACTTATGATACGATTCGGACTTTTGAAGGAAAAGGTTTGCAAGTGCATTGGGCAGATAATGGTCGATTGTTGGTCGGTGAATGGGGACAACAGTTTATGATTTGGCAGACAAGTACTGGGCGATTACTGAAAGCATTTGACCAACCCGAAAAAGATGATTATAGATTTACGCTGCATGATAATGGACAAATTGCAGCGATTTATAGTACAAAGAATGGTACAATTACGTTGTATAAAATCTTTGAAGGCGAACGATTTTTACGAATTAAAACCGATAATTTTAATTATTTTAATTTGGCTTTTTGTAGTGATAATTATTTAGCTGTTGGTGCTGATGGTGGCGATTTGGATATTTGGGATATTCAAAAAGAGGAAAAAATAAAAACAATAAAAGCACACGAAACAGCAGTTGCAAAACTTTGGGCAGATAGAGAATACATCGTTACGGCTGATGTAAATGGCGAAATGAAAGTTTGGAATATGAATTTTGAACTGGTTCGTACCTACAAAGAACATACGGAAGTGATCACGGCAATTGACCGAAAAGATGATTATATCATCACAAGTGCGGCAGATAATTCGGTGCGTTTGTGGGATATTAATAAGGATAAATCCTTGGGCAAAATCTATGCTTTTGGTGATGATTGGGCAGTGATTACGGCTGACGGTTTGTTTGATGGTTCGCCTAATGCGTTTTCAAAAATGCACTATGTGATTGGTTTAGAATCGTTGGAATTGTCACAGTTGAAAGAACGTTATTTTGAACCAGGTTTATTGGGTAAGTTGTTGAAAATCAGCGATGAACCATTGCGAGATGTGTCGATGTTTGATGCTGTTCCGTTGTATCCGATTGCTACTTTAGAATGGGAAAATCAGAAAGAATTACGCTTAAAGGTTACGCTTGAAAAACGAAATGGCGGAATTGGAAAAGTAAGTTTGTTTATTAATAAAAAAGAATTGGTACAAGATATAAATCCAAGACACAGAAAAGAATTTGTTATAAAATTAGATGAATATCAGCGGTTTATGGATTTTGATGGAGAAGATTTCTTTTCGGTCAAAACGTACAATAAAGCTGGTTGGTTGAGTAGCAAACCTGAGCGGATTCGATATGTTCCTGAAGTGAACAGTAGAGGAGAAGCTGGTGGAATCACGATTCAGTTAGGCAAAAAACATGAACCCAAATTATATGCAATCGTTATCGGAACATCGGATTATCGAGGCGAAAAATTAGATTTGAGTTATGCAGATAAAGATGCGGCTGATGTAGCGACTGGTCTGGAAGGTGTCGGAGAAGCGTTGTTTGGAGCAGAGAGTGTAGAGATTAATTTGTTGACTTCGACCACAGATTTATTGTCAACTAAAGCGAATATTCAATCGGCTTTCGCCAAAATTGCTGCTGAAGCTATGCCTGAAGATGTGGTTGTTATTTATCTTTCTGGTCATGGTGTAACGTATGGTTCAACGGATGCACAATTTTATTACTTGACAAAAGAGGTTGCGTCAGAAGATATTGCAGATGCAACGATTCGGGATAATTTTACAATTGCGACAAGCGAACTCACGGAAATGCTAAAGGCAATTCCTGCACAAAAACAAGTCTTAATAATTGATGCTTGTTCATCAGGAAGTTTGGTGGATAATGTCTTATCGCAAACTCGAAATTTGCCGTCAAGTCAGCGTCGTGCGTTAGATAGAATGAAAGACAGAACTGGAATTTTTATCTTGGCAGGAAGTGCGGCAAACAAGGTGAGTTACGAAGCGTCACAGTTTGGACAAGGTTTATTGACATATAGTTTATTGTTAGGTATGAATGGTTCGGCTTTGCGTGATAATCAATATGTTGATGTCATGCAATTGTTCCAATTTGCAGCGGATAAAGTGCCAGAATTTGCAGCATTTATTGGTGGAATGCAGCGACCAGTTATCGCAACACCAGCTGGTACAAATAGCTTCGATATTGGACAATTGACTGAAGATGTTGTGATTCCAATGACGGAAGTAAAACCGCTTTTTGTTCGTTCTAATTTTCAAGAAGAAAATTCATTTGCTGATATTTTAGACTTAGGAACAGCATTAGATAATCGCTTAAATGACATTTCTGCACAAGGAAAATCTGCCAGTATTTTGTTTGTTAATGTTAAAAAATACCCGAATGCGTACGCTGTGAAAGGTCGTTACACAATTGATGCAACAGGAATAGTAACTTTGAAAGTCAATGTTTTTAAAGGTGAACAGGTTGTAAAAAACTTTACCGTGAACGGTTCGATGAGTTATATTGAAGGCATTATTAATGATGTTTTGAAAGAGGTTGAATAAATGATATTTTTAGGTAAAAGGAAAGGTTCTTTATAATTTTACGTGGTTTTGAATATTTTGATGCTAAGTAACGGCCCCGAGTCCTCGGGGCTGCCGAAAATATCACAAACTCATACGGCAGCTAAAGCAGCCGCTACTGTAAACCACATGGAATCATAAAAAGCCAAAATAATCAATCATAAATAGACTTTATTGTGAAATTATTGTGAAATTATTGTGAAATTATTGAGAATAAAGTCTAAAATAAGCTTAACCAAAAATTTTAAATAACAAAATGTCACAAAAAAAAATAATATTTACGGTAACGAATGATTTATCTTACGATCAACGAATGCAACGTATTTGTACTTCGTTAGCGAATGCAAATTATGATATTTTGTTGGTTGGACGAAAATTGAAAACTTCCAAAGAGTTGCCAGTTTTTGCATTTCGGACGAAGCGAATTCGTTGTTTTTTTAATAAGGGAGCAAAGTTTTATGCAGAATATAATTTTCGTTTATTTTTCTTTCTACTTTTTGCTCGTTTCGATGTGGTTTGTTCGATTGATTTAGATACAATTTTGTCAGGATTTTATACTGCAAAATGGCGACGAAAAACTCAAATTTATGACGCACACGAATATTTTACGGAAGTACCTGAATTAGTCGAAAGACCAAAAATAAAAGCGATTTGGGAACGTATCGCTGACTTGACGATTCCGAATATTCCTTATGCTTACACTGTCGGTCAAGGTTTGCAGAAAATATTTACAGAACGTTATGGTGTTGAGTTTGGCTTGATTAGAAATGTTCCTTTTGCGATTCAACAGCCAATTCAATCTATTGAAATTCAAGCTGTTATTTCAAAATATAATATTCCAAAAACAGATAAAAAAGTGATTTTATATCAAGGTGCGTTGAATGATGGTCGAGGAATCGAAGAGGCTATCAGAGCAATGCAAGAGATTGACAATGCTGTTTTGTGGTTAGCAGGCGAAGGCGATTTGTCGCAAGATTTACGACAGTTAGTAAAGCAACTTGAGCTTCATGATAAAGTAATTTTCTTAGGTTTTGTTTTGCCAAATGATTTGAGAACGATTACACAATTGGCAGATATTGGATTGAATTTGTTAAGAAATAAAGGCTTGAATTATTACTATTCCTTAGCGAATAAATGTTTCGATTATATTCAAGCAGAAAAACCAGCGTTACATCGTAGTTTTCCTGAATATCAGGCTATTAATGAACAGTTTGAAATTGGAATTCTGTTAGATGATTTGAAAATAGAATCCATTGTTTTTGCTTTGCAGCAATTATTGAATAATCCACCAATTTACAAGAAGTTACAAGCTAATTGCCGAAAGGCAAAAGCCGTTTATACATGGGAAAATGAAAGTGAGAAGTTGGTTGGATTGTATGATTGTGTGATTGTGTCGCTTCGCTGATTGTGTGATTGTGTGATTGTGTCGCTTCGCTGATTGTGTGATTGTGTGATTGTGTCGCTTCGCTGATTGTGTGATTGTGTGATTGTGTCGCTTCGCTGATTGTGTGATTGTGTGATTGTGTCGCTTC
>JBGCFH010000257.1:0-18078 GCA_045106825.1 Saprospiraceae bacterium
ATTAGTGAAATTGGTGAAAATTAGTGTCGGAAAAATAAAATATGCAAAAAATCATTATTAAAAATTTTAGGGCAATAGAATATGCCGAAATAGAACTAAAAAAGGTTTTGGTGCTAATCGGTGAGCAAGCAACGGGCAAAAGCACGATTGCGAAGCTGATTTATTTCTTTAAGACTATTCAGAATAGTTTTTTTGTACGGGTTTACACAAATGGTGATACAGATTTAGAGAAGTTTATTTGGAGAACGTTTATTGAGTTTTTTGGTCTGGTGAAAAATGATTTTGAGGTAGAATTTTGGTTTGATGAAGAGAGAAAAATTTGCATTAAGAATCAAGAAAATACTTCAAGTGTTTCAATTGTAAATATTGACTATAATAATGAAAATCTAAAATCTATAGTTGAAAATATTAATGAACAAAAAAATAACTTGACAACAGATAGACAACAACTTTTGATGACTTTGGGAAAATCTTTATCAATAGCTTTTCGTAAGGTTTTCAATAATAAAAGTAATGATAATTTATATACAATCGCAGGTAGAAATGTAACAGTTAGTTATTCGAATATCTTTGAACAATATATAAATACGAAAATACAAATCTTTTTATCGGAAAATAATAATCAATTAGATTTTGATAACACTGACGAAAGACTAATGGTAAATTTCATTCAGAAAGTAAATATAATAAAAGACCGTTTTAATAAGAACAATACTTTTCAAGGATTAATTGGTTATCAAAAAGATTTAGGTGTTACGTTAGAAAAAGAAGAAGAATTCGAAAGATATAATTTAGAAAAACTAACTCACAAGATAGAGAAAATTCTGAAAGGAAAATATCAAATATCTAATAACTATGAACGCTTAATTTTAGAAAATGGTAAATCTATTCCGTTATCAGATGCTTCGTCAGGACAACAAGAAGCAATTCGTATTCTTCAAGATTTATTTTTATTAATATTAGATAATCGAAAATTTTTAAGAATAATCGAAGAACCCGAAGCACATTTATTTCCAATTGCTCAAAAGGAGTTGATTGAATTATTGGCTTTGGCGGTGAATTATCAACCTGAAAATCAGTTGATTATTGCTACTCATAGTCCGTATATTTTGACGGTTTTTAATAATTTATTATTTGCGAATCGTGTGGTTGAAAAAAATCCAGATGCAAAAGCGGAAGTTGAAGCGATTGTAGAAGAAGATTTTTGGTTGAAAGCGGAAGATTTTTCGGCTTATGCTTTAGGTCGAGATGACGACGATGATTTGTATTGCAGAAGTATTGTGAATGAAAAAACAGGAATGATTGCTCAAAATTATTTGGATGAAGTTTCGGAGATTTTGGGAGCGAGATTTCAAGCGTTATTTGATATTTATAAGAAGTCCGCAAAAAGTCGAAGAAGATGAGTAAATCGGAAAACGTTATAACGAAAATTCAAAATACGATTCCGAATGTTACTGATTTTATTCAAGTAGAAAATAGGAGTGATTTTGAAATAATGGATTACAAAGGTCAATCTTATATTATTGATAAAATAGCTACTAAAGCAACTTGTGATTTAATAAGTAATCCGTCTTTAACGGTTGATTATGATAAAAACAAATCATTTGTAATCAAACAAGCACAAGGAATAAATTTTATCCCGATTGATGGAAAAGATGGCTTGTTAGGTTATGGCGATTCATTTTGTGATTGTGTCTTTTTTGATGAAAATGATTTTTGTTTTGTTGAGTTCAAGTTTAATGCGGAAAGTATTGAAATAAGAGCGATTAGAAAAAATCGCAAAAAAGGAATTACTCAATTGGGAAATACGATTGATGAGTTTGATGAAATGGTAGATTATGATTTTGAAGGATTGAATTTGGAAGCATATATATCTACACCAATAACCTATCCGAGAGAAAGTGATGGTTTTGAAGCGTTAAAAGTTCAATTTTTTGATGATTATCAAGTTGAATTATTTGAAAGAACTGAAAAAATCTGTCAATGAAAATAGCAATCTTAGGAGCTGGAGAAAGTGGAGTAGGAGCTGCGATTTTGGCAAAAACTAAAGAATTTGAAGTATTTGTTTCTGATTACGGAAAAATTGGCGAAAGCTATAAAATGGAATTGGAAAAATACGAAATCGAATACGAAGAACAGCAACATACGGAAGAACGGATTTTAAATGCAGATTTAGTTATCAAAAGTCCTGGGATTCCTGATAAAGCACCGATTGTCAAAAAGTTGACATCGGAAAATATTGAAATAATAGATGAAATTGAATTTGGCTTTCGCCAATTGAAGATTAAGAATCCGATTGCAAAAATCATTGCAATAACAGGAAGTAATGGAAAGACAACGACGACGAGTTTGACGTATAATCTTTTCAAATCGGCTGGTTTGAATGTTGCAATCGGTGGAAATATTGGACAATCATTTGCAAAGCAAGTGGCTTTAAATGATGTTGATTATTATGTGTTGGAAATCAGTAGTTTTCAGTTGGATTATTGCTTTCAATTTCAACCGAATATAGCGATTTTATTAAATATTTCGCCAGACCATTTGGATAGATATAATTATGAAATGTCAAATTATGTCGCTTCCAAATTCCGAATTACACAAAGTCAAACGGAAAGCGATTTATTTATACATAATACCGAAAACGAAGCAATGCAACATTGGCTTAAAGCCAATAAAGTAGCAGCGAAAATGTTCAGTATTTCTAATGAAAATTTCAAAACAGATAAGATTGAAGTTGGCGAAAGTCGATTCAAAAAATCTGATTTAACGATAAACGGACCGCACAATCATTTTAATACAAGTTGTGCGATTGCTGCCGCAAAAAGTTGTGGCATTAGTGATGAAGCGATTTTGAAAGGTTTAAAAACTTTTCAAAATGAGCCACACAGAATGGAATTTGTCAGAACATACAAAGGTGTGGATTACATCAATGATAGCAAAGCGACAAACATTGATGCTGTAAAATATGCGTTGATGGCAATGACAAAAACAATTGTTTGGGTCGTTGGCGGAATAGATAAAGGCAATGGTTATGAAGAAATCAGACCTTTAGTAGAAGAAAAAGTCCGAACCATGATTTGTTTAGCGGCAGATGATTCAAAATTCAAAGCAGCTTTTCCAGATTTGTATGATGAAAATCGAACAGCAAAAACGGCAAAAGAAGCGGTTAAAATTGCGGAAAGTATAGCGAAAAGTGGCGAAGTCGTTTTGTTGTCACCAGCTTGTTCGAGTTTTGATTTGTTTTTGAATTATAGGAGACGGGGAGATTTGTTTAGAACTGCTGTTCAAGAACTTGGAAACGAACAAAACTGAAAACTCAAATAAATTTCGTCATGCTGAATTTATTTCAGCATCTCCCAGACTTTGGGTTACGGTTTTCAATAAAGTTGTAAACTTAAAAGCTTAGGAGATCCTGAAACAAGTTCAGCATGACGGAAAAGGGTTGAGGATTTGAATTGTGGAAGTTTGAATATTGAGTTTTTACAAATTAGGAGATTCCTGCCTATGCAGGAATGACGAAAACGCTTGGGGATTAGGATAATTAAAAGTTAATAATTAACAGTTAACACTTAAAAAAAGTGGGTGCATTTTTAAGAACATTAGGCGGAGATAAAGTGATTTGGTTGGTAGTTGCCTTACTATCAATGTTTTCGATATTGGCGGTTTATTCGGCAACGGGAACATTGGAGTTTAAGCACAATTACTCAACAAATTATGTAATGCGACACATGACATTGTTGTTTGGTGGTTTGTTGTTAATGTATTTAGCACACTATTTACATTACATGAAATATTCGGCTTGGGCACCAATTATGATTGCAGTTACGGTACCGTTGTTATTATTTACATTGGCATTTGGAGTTGAAATCAATAATGCAAGACGTTGGATAATGATTCCAGGAATTGGTATGACTTTTCAGGCTTCGGATTTTGCAAAGTTAGCATTGATAACATATATCGCTCGAATGATTTCATCAAAACAGGAATATATTACGGATTTTAAATCTGCATTTTTACCAATAATTATTCCTGTTGTCGTGATTTGTGGATTGATAGCACCAGCAGATTTATCAAGTGCGATGTTATTGTTTGTAACTTGTATTTTGTTGATGTTTATGGGACGAGTAGCGACTAAATATATATTGGTTTTATTAGGTTTAGGTGTTGCAACATTTGGTTTACTGGTGATTTTGGGAGATGTCTTTCCAGGTTATATTCGTGTCGATACTTGGGCAGAACGTTTGTCGGATTTTAGAACAAATTCAGATGGAGAGTTTCAGGTGCAGCAAGGAAAAATGGCGATTGCAGAAGGTGGATTTTTAGGTGTTGGCCCTGGAAATTCGTTTCAAAGAAACTATTTACCTTCCGCTTATGCTGATTTTATTTATGCAATAATTGTTGAAGAATATGGTTTGTTTGGAGGATTTGCAGTGTTAGCATTATACATTTTATTATTTATTCGTTGTGTACGATTGGTGACGATTAGTTCAAAGGCATTCGGAGCGATGTTGGCTTTGGGGTTGAGTTTGTTGTTAGTAATTCAAGCATTGATGAATATGGCAGTTGTCGTGCATTTAGTACCTGTAACTGGCCTGACTTTGCCAATGATAAGTATGGGGGGAACGTCAATGATGTTTACTTGTATTTCGATAGGAATGATATTAAGCGTAAGTAAATACGTGCAGAAATTATAACTTGTTTCTGGTTACTGGTGGCTTGTCACTTGCAACAACCAGTAATTAGAAACAAGCAACCAGATACCAGTTTGAAAATTATAATAAGTGGTGGTGGAACAGGTGGACATGTTTTTCCTGCGATTGCCATAGCAAAAGCGATAAAAGCGATTGAACCTGATGCTGATATTTTGTTTGTCGGTGCAAAGGATAAAATCGAAATGGAAAAAGTCCCGAAAGCGGGTTTTCCGATAAAAGGTTTGTGGATTAGTGGATTTCATCGTCAGTTGACTCTGCGGAATTTGATGTTTCCGTTTAAGTTGATTTCGAGTTTGTTTAAGGCTTGGTCGATTGTTCGGAAGTTTAAACCAGATGTAGCAGTTGGAGTTGGAGGTTACGCAAGTGGTCCGACACTTTACATGGCAGCTCGTTCTGGTGTTCCTGCTTTGGTACAAGAGCAAAATTCTTATGCTGGAGTTACGAATAAATTATTAGCAAAGAAAGTAAAGAAAGTATGTGTAGCGTATGATAATATGGAACGCTTCTTTGGTAATAAAGTAATCTTGACAGGAAATCCTGTACGAGAAGAAATCACAAAAATCGATGGTAAAAAGGAACAAGCGATAGAACATTTTAAGCTACATAATCGTAAACTTACGGTACTAATTATTGGCGGAAGCCTTGGTGCAAGAACGGTAAATAATGCGATGGAAGATAATTTCGATAACATCGCAAACCGTCAAGATGTACAATATTTGTGGCAATGTGGAAAGTTGTATCATGAGGAGTTTAAGGCGAAAAAAACATCACAATTACCGAATGTACATTTGACCAAATTTATTGATAGGATGGATTTGGCTTACGCAATGGCAGATGTAGTGATTTCACGAGCTGGTGCGACTTCAATTTCGGAATTGTGCTTAGTCGGAAAACCAACAATCCTTGTGCCTTCACCAAATGTAGCCGAAGATCATCAAACTAAAAACGCAATGGCTTTGGTAGAGAAAGAAGCTGCGATTTTGGTGCGAGATACAGGAGCGAGTGATAAGATGATTAAAACGGCTCAAGCGGTTTTGGATAATCATAATCAGCAAATAGAGTTGAGTACGAATATTAAAAAATTAGGAAAGCGAAATGCTGCAGAAGTGATTGCGAAAGAAGTGTTGAGTTTAATAAAGTAGGGCAAACGGCATTGCCTTTGCCACGATGCGGTTCGTGATTCGGACGCAGAACACGCTGATTGACGCAGAAAAACGCAGATTTTTTTTTATTAAAAATTACAAAACTAAAAAATTGATAAACTTCAACAATATCAAAAAAGCCTATTTCATAGGCATCGGTGGAATTGGAATGAGTGCAATTGCACGATATTTCAACAGTCGAGATATTGAGGTCTTTGGTTACGATAGAGTTTCTACTAAGTTAACGCAAAATCTTGAAAATGAAGGAATTAAAATTCATTATGAAGATGATGTGACTCAAATTCCAAATGGAATTGATTTAGTTGTTTATACACCTGCTGTTCCTCGATCACATTCGGAATTGTCTTATTTTTTTGATAAGAATTTTCCTGTGTTGAAACGTGCAGCGGTTTTAGGAATAATTAGTAAGGCGAAGAAAGTTATTGGAATTGCAGGAACGCATGGAAAAACGACGACTTCGACGATTACAACGCATCTGTTAAACGAAGGAAATGTAGATATATCAGCGTTTTTGGGTGGAATTGCATTGAATTTTGAGTCAAACTTTGTGGAAGGAAATTCGGATTATGTCGTAGCAGAAGCAGATGAGTTTGACCGTTCTTTCTTGCACTTGTACCCGAATGTAGCAGCGATAATGAGTATGGATGCGGATCATTTGGATATTTATGGAAATATCGAAACGATGCACGAAACTTTTCATCAGTATGTAAGTCAAGTGCAAAGTGGTGGATTTGTATTTTATAAATATGATTTACCATTACAGCCGACTGTGAATGATGGCGTAAAAGTGCAGACTTTTGGTGTGGAAAATGGCGATTTTCAATCAAAAAACTTACGAGTTGAAGATGGATTTTTTGTATTTGATTTGCAAAGTCCGATTGAAAATATTGAGAACTTGAAGTTTACATTGCCAGGCAAACACAATATTGAAAATGCAACGGTAGCGATTGCTATTGCTCAATCTTTAGGTGTTTCGAGTGCGGATATTCGCAAAGGTTTATTGAATTTTAAAGGGATTAAAAGACGATTTGAGTTTGTGATTCGTGAAAACAATAAAGTGCTGATTGATGATTATGCTCATCATCCTACAGAATTGAATGCTGCGATAGATGCTGCAAGAACTTTGTATCCGAATAAAAAGATAACTGGTGTGTTTCAACCACACTTATTTTCTCGAACAAAAGACTTTGTTGATGGTTTTGCTGAATCTTTGAATGTTTTAGATGAAATTGTCTTGTTAGATATTTATCCTGCAAGAGAATTGCCTATTGAAAATGTGACATCACAAATTATTTTAGATAGAATAACAAATTCAAACAAGAAAATTGTTTCAAAACAAAATTTATTAAGATTATATCCAAATAATGATTCTGAAATTATTTTGGTTTTAGGTGCAGGAGATATTGATAAATTAGTTGAACTTTTAAAGGATAAATGGTTGAAAATTAGTTAAATGTTAAGAAAAAGTTAGGGTTTAATGGAACGATTTATTTGACTTATATATTAAAAAACATGTAATTTGGTGTTTGAAACAAGTTGATTGAAAAATCTTAATAAAATCACCAAAAAATCAATAAAATGACAGTCAAAAATGAAATTATTTTGCTTAGTATTACCATAAAAGTTATGTAATTTTCTTTATTTGCGACTACTAAATTTTGATAAACTTTAAAATACTTATTTCAATATATCATTAAAATGTCAAAAAAAATGGCTGCTGATGAAACAAGAAGATTGAGGGAAACATTGAAGCGATTAGTAGCTTTTGCAGGTGGCTTGTTTTTATTAGGGATTTTATTCACAGCGATTGAGTACAAGTTTAATTCGACAAGTGAGCAATTTAATGTGAATATTGAGCCAATTGATGGAAAATATTTTATTACCAAAGAAGATATTGGTAATCTAATTAAGGAAACGTTTTATGGTGAAACACCTCGAAAAGTTGAGGATTTATTGGCTGATGAAACCTTGAAACGAATCAACCTGAAATCTTTAGAAGAAGTTGTTGATAATTTTCCATGGGTTTTAGAATCTGATGTTTTTGTGGATGCACAGAATAATATTACGATTGACATTATTCAGCGAAAGCCGATTATGCGTTGTTTTGATGTGAAAAATAATTCATTTTATATTGATGATAATGGTGTGCAAATGCCTGTTTCGGAAAGAGAAACCGCAAGAGTAATTGTTGCATCAGGAAATATACAAACACCGAAATTAAGTGTTGAAGCGGATACTTTATATAATGTGATTGATAGTTTACATAAAATGGTTCAATTCATTCGTCAAGATACTTTTTTGATGGCTCAAATTGAGCAAATTTACGTTGAAAAAAATCAAGATTTTACGTTGATTCCAAAAGTGGGCGATACAGAATTGATTTTTGGAGATTTGACTTTTATGGAAGAAAAATTTAGAAAGCTAAAGATTTTTTACCTCGAAGCGATGCCTTATGAAGGCTGGCGGAAGTACGATAAGTTAAATTTGAAATACAAGAAACAAGTTGTTGGAGTTCGGAATTAAAAAATTAAAAAATTAAAAAATTAAAAAATTAAAAAATTGAAGATATAAGGAGTTAAATATTTTTAAAGTACTTGATTCCTCAAAAAAATCCTTTACTGTAAAATAGTAGTATTATGAATAATCAAAACATCGTAGTTGCATTAGACATTGGTACAACAAAGGTTTGTGCTATTGCTGGTTGCTTAAACGAACACGGACAATTGGAAATATTGGGTGTTGGTAAGGTGGATTCAATCGGTGTGTCAAGAGGCGTTGTCTCTAACATTGAGAAGACCGTGAAAGCAATATCAGACGCAGTAGCAGAGGCAGAACGTCGTGCAAAAATTGATATTAAAGTGGTACATGTTGGTATCGCTGGGCAACACATTAAGAGTTTGCAACATCGTGGAATTTTGACTCGTGACCATTCAATTGATGAAATTAGTAGAGCTGATATTCAAAAGTTGATTAGCGATATGCACAAGTTGGTTTTACCACCTGGTGATAAAATCATTCACGTTATTCCACAAGAATTTACGATTGATAATGAGCAAGGAATCACAGATCCAATTGGTATGTCAGGTGTTCGTTTAGAAGCGAATTTCCATATTATTACAGGTCAGATTGCAGCGTCAAAAAATATATTCAAATGTGTTGAGCGTTCCCGTTTAAAAGTTGGAACATTGACATTAGAACCGATTGCATCTTCTCAATCTGTATTGAGCGAGGAAGAGATGGAAGCTGGTGTTGCTTTAGTTGACATCGGAGGTGGAACGACAGATTTGGCGATTTTCTATGAAGGAATCATTCGTCATACAGCAGTTATTCCTTTTGGTGGAAATGTAATTACAAAAGACATCAAGGAAGGTTGTAATGTAATGCAAAATCAAGCGGAGCAATTGAAAGTGAAGTTTGGTTCAGCATTGGCAGACGAAGTTTATGATAATCGTATCATCACGATTCCTGGTTTAAAAGGTCGTGAGCCAAAAGAGATTTCTGAAAAGAATTTGGCAAGAATTATTCAAGCTCGTGTTGAAGAAATTTTTGATCATGTTTATTGGGAAATTCGTCGTTCAGGTTTTGAACGTAAGTTGATGGCTGGTGGAATCGTATTGACTGGTGGTGGAGCTTTGTTAGAGCATATTGAAAAGTTAGCAGCTTATCACACTGGAATGCCAACTCGTATAGGTTCGCCTGTGGAGCATTTAGCTCATGGTTATGCAGAGGATTTGAGCAGTCCGATTTATGCAACTGCTTTAGGTTTAATTTTGAAAGGTTTGCGTGAAACGCCACCTGTTATTGAAAAAAAGGTGGAAGAAAAAGAGGAAGAAACAGTAGAGAAAAAAGAACCTGTTTTGGAAAGCAATGCCGAAGTGAAAAATGGTAAATGGTACGAAGAAATCTTCCGTAAAACGAAGGAATGGTTCGAAGCTGAACCAGAAACAGACTTTTAAGAATTATGAATTATAAATTATTTATAATTTATAATTCATAATACGTACTTTTGATTTCAAGAAGATTTTAGCTCTAAAGCAAAAGTGTGATTATAAATGAATTTATCATCAGGATTTTGGGATAAATAATTAATCATTTATAATTCATAATTCAAAAGAAAATATTATGCAATTCAATCAATCAAACGGAGATTCTATTATAAAAGTAATTGGTGTCGGAGGTGGCGGAAGTAATGCTGTCTCACACATGTTTAATGAAGGTATTGTCGGTGTTGACTTCATCATCTGTAATACTGACGAGCAATCATTAGAATTGAGTGCTGTACCTAATAAGATTCAATTAGGCCCAGAATTAACAGAAGGTCGTGGAGCAGGTTCAAAACCAAATATCGGTCGTGAAGCTTGTGTAGAGTCGGTCGAAGAAGTCAAATCATTTTTGACAGATAATACTAAAATGGTTTTCATCACCGCTGGAATGGGTGGAGGAACAGGAACTGGTGCTGCACCTGTCATCGCCAAAATAGCTCAAGAGTTAGATATTTTGACGGTTGGTATTGTGACTTTACCATTCACGTTTGAAGGTCGTCGTCGCCAAAATCAAGGTTTTGAAGGCTTAGAAGAGTTGAAGAAAAATGTGGATACGATTATTGTTATTTCTAATGATAAATTACGTCAAATTCATGGAAATTTAACTTTAGCAAAAGCATTCTCAAATGCTGACAATATCTTAGCGACAGCAGCAAAAGGTATTGCAGAGATTATCACGGTTCCGGGTTATATCAATGTGGATTTTGAGGATGTAAATACGGTAATGCGTAATTCTGGTGTTGCAATTATGGGAACATCTGCAATGGAAGGCGAGAATCGTGCAAGACGTGCTGTAGAAGCTGCTTTGAATTCTCCGTTATTAGAAGATAATGATATTCGTGGTGCTCAACATATTTTATTAAATATTACTTCTGGTACAAAAGAAGTAACGATGGATGAAGTATTTGAAATCACTGAATATGTTCAAGAAGAAGCAGGTTACGGAACTGATTTGATTTGGGGTAATTGTTATGATGAAACTTTGGGTGAAAAAATCAGTGTAACGGTTATTGCAACAGGTTTTGAGAAGAGAGAACAAGAAGAGGAAAAAACAGAAATTAAGGAAGAACCTAAGCCAATTCGTAAGGTTGTGTCTTTAGAAGATGAAGTAGAGGTTAAACGTCCTTACTCGACGGGTTATCGAAACGGGGAAAAAAAAATTTCGTATGACTTAGATCCTCAACCAAAGTATAAAAACGAACAAGAATCGGTAATAAGAGGTGAAGGTCGTCAAGATGGTTACGAGATTCGTCAACGTCGTAGAGAACGTTTGAATAATTTGCATCAAAAGTTGAATAATCCTCAAATTGTTAACGATTTAGAAAGCGAACCTGCTTATTTACGTCGTAAGATTGAGTTAGAAGATATTCCACATTCATCAGAGTCAAAAATGTCAAAATGGTCATTATCTGATGATGAAAAACCAGAATTGAAAAGAGGAAATTCTTTTCTTCATGATAATGTGGATTAAGTAATAGGTAATAAGTTAATTATACCGAAAACTTACTTTAAGATTATACTATTTTATTAAAAGGATATAAAGGCTGTTCGAATTCGAGCAGCCTTTTTTTGAAAAAAATTATAAGTAATGTAAACTCATGACTTATAATTTATAACTTAAATATTGTGTTAAAAGTAGGTATTACAGGCGGAATCGGAAGCGGAAAAACCACAATTTGTAAAATATTTGAAACCTTAGATATTCCAATTTATTATGCAGATAATAGAGCAAAATGGCTAATGGTTAATGATGTAGAACTGGTAAAAGGTATTAAGGAATTATTCGGTAAACAGGCTTATTTAGAAAATGGTTTATTGAATAGAGAATACATCGGTTCGATTGTTTTTTCTGATAAAGTAATGTTAGAAAAACTTAATCAATTGGTTCATCCTGCTGTTCGTCTTGACGGTGAAAATTGGTTTCAATCTCATGTTGATAAACCTTATGCACTCAAAGAAGCTGCTTTGCACTTTGAGTCAGGTGGTTATAAATTAATGGATAAAATGATTACGGTTTTTGCACCGAAAGCGATGCGAATTAATCGAGTGATGCAACGAGATAGTACAACGGCTGAAGCAGTCAAAGCAAGAATTGATAAACAATTACCCGACAGCGAAAAAGTTCGTTTAGCTGATTTTGTGATTTATAATGATGGAACTGAATCGTTGATAAAGCAAGTTGTTGATGTACATCAGGCTCTGGTTGAAATATCAAGATAACTCAACTTTTTCTGATATAAATTGCTTTTCTTTGTAAGCAAATTCACCGATTAATTTTTATGGAATTGATTTTACGTTAATTCGGAAAAGCAATTTAATAATGAAGCAATCATAGCAATTTATAACAATGAAAGATATATTTGATTTAATTGGACGCATTTTATTATCCGCAACATTCTTTTTAGCAGCATATCAATACATCGTTGAAGTCGATACGATAAAAGCAGCAATGATTGAACACAGCATTAGTTGGCAACCTGTTTTATTGCTTCGAGGTGCAATATTTTGTTTGATTTTAGGAAGTTTACTGATGTTGTTGGGTTATCGTGCAAAGTTAGGTGCAGTTTTATTATTGGCCTTCATGATTCCGACAACGATTATTTTTTATACCAATAATCTTTCTGATCCTTTACAACAAACAATGTTAGTTAAAAACATCGCTATTATTGGCGGATTAATGATGATTTTTGCACACGGAAGTGGAAAATATAGCGTTCGGAAATTGTTAGCGTCTACAAAATCGTAACGTACCTCCGAAGCTCCAGCTTCGGAGTAAATGTATATTAATTTTTCTGAAGAACTTTGGAAATACGAAAAAAGAGGTTGTTTCAAAAATCGAAAACGATAATAAAATATACAATAATTTAATTTGTATATGATTGATTTTCAAAGTTTAAACCTAAAGGTTTTAAAAAATTTATAGATTTTGAAACAACCTCTTTCATCTTTTTAGTTGATTATCAGTTGTTTAGTAGAAATACTCTTCAGAAACAATCTTATCGTTTTCAACCTTATAAACAACAACTTCACTTTCTTTCACTCGACCTCGACCTTTGAAAGTAGCATCAAAACCCATAACAACAGTAAAATAATCATCTGCTACTAAAGGATCAGAAACGAATCCTTCATGCATTTCTTCAATCATTGAGTTAAAAATTTCACCTTTTGCCTTCAATGCATCAATACCTTTTGTCGTACCAGGATTTGGAGAGTTAGCAGGTTCGGTTGCTTCTACATCTGGATGAAACAACTCATCATAACAGGTATCGTAAGCACCTTGACGACATAATTCTACTAAACGATTTGCAATTTTTTGTATAGTCATGTTAAAATTTATTGGTTTTAAAATCAAACAAAATTAAACAAATTGTTTCAATTAAAAAAATAAATAAGAAAGAATATCTCGGTAGATTTTGTTATTTTTTAGTTAGTCTTAGGATGTATTTTTATTGAATTTTTGATTACAATTCATGGGTAAAGTAATGATTTAGATTATAACAATAATTTAATATTACGAACCCTTAATCGGTTCATTTTCCTCCAAATACTCCGAAATAATCTCATTCACAATATCTTTGACATACGCCTTTTTTAAACGAGCCAACTGCTTTAACTTATCAATCTTTTCTTCATCAAATACGAAAGTAACTCGTTTAGTATTTGTTGGTGTGACTTCGACTTTTGATGTTTCGACCGTTTCACGGATTAAAGCATCTAAACCAAACATAGGTTTTTTGCGTTTTGAAGTCGTACGTTTTTTGGTTTTGAGTTTTTTGGCGTTTTCTTGCACAGATTCCTCAATCGCTTCTTGAAATAAGTCGTCTAAGTTAGAGGAAAAGCTCTTAGTCGTCTTTTTAGAAGTCGTTCTCTTTTTTGTTTTTCGAGTACTTTTTGTCGGTTCTACTTTAGGTGTGTCATTTTCCATTGCATTGTCCAACAACTCACCTAAGCCCAACTTGAATTTTTTCTTTGCCATATATATAATGATGAATGATAAATTATAAATGATAAGTCATTTATGCATTAATTCATCAGCGTTTAATCATTAATCAATAAAATGAAGTCAAGTGTTAATTCGTTCCATTTAATCCTGAAACAAAAAATAATTAACACCTAACAATTGGCAATAAAAGTAGATAATTCAGCATCAAAATTATATTATACGTTTTCTACTCGTTCTATAATTTCTTTGGATAATGCCAAATAATCTTTTGCTCCATTGCTTCGACTATTATATTCAAAAATATCTTGACGTGCTGCAGGTGCTTCTGCTAACGATACATTATCACGAATCATCGTATCAAAAACTCTATCACCAAAATATTTACGAATGGTATCGACAACATCACGATTCAACACCTTTCTTTTATCATACATTGTAGCAATTACACCAATGATTGACAACTTTTTGTTTAAGCGAAAACGAACCTTATCAACGACTTGCTTGATTTTTGTCAAACCTTGTAATGCTAAGAATTCTGTTTGTAACGGAATGATTACATGATTACTTGATGTCAATGCATTCAAGGTCAATAAACCCAATGAAGGCGGACAGTCAATCAAGATATAATCGTATTCCATTTGAAGCGGCTCAAATAGTTCTCGTAAGATAAATTCTCGACCAGCTTCGTTGATGAGTTCCATCTCAGCACCTGATAAATCTAAGGTTGATGGAATGACATCAAGATTTTCTTTAACATTATAAGGTGCTAACTCACCTTCGCCTCGCAAGGCTTCATAGATAGTAATCTTTTGTCGAGGAATACCAAGTGACAATGTTAAATTCGCTTGAGGGTCAAGATCTAATAACAAAACTCGCTTTCCTAATTTTGCTAATCCAGCACCAATACTAATTGTTGAGGTTGTCTTACCAACTCCTCCTTTATGATTTAATAAGGAGATAACTTTGCTCATATTTTTGTTTTGAATGTTGTCGGACACTAATTTGCACGAATTACACTAATTTTGATTTTAATCAACTGATTATCAATAAGATAATTGTTATAATTAAAGATTAAAATTAATTCATGTAATTTGTGATAATTTGTGTCTTAAAATCTTTTCGACTGAAATGTAATATAAATAAAATTGTGTAATATGTAAATTATTTGTGTATTCTTTTTTAATAAATAGCAAATTTAACTTTTTGATTAAGTGTTTTATAATTTTGTGTGAAAATACATTATTGAAATAATAAGAAATATTATGACAAGAATAGGTTTAATGTCCGATACACATAGTTTTTTAGATGAAAAAATATACAAATACTTTGAGGAATGCGATGAGATTTGGCATGCAGGCGACATCGGTTCGATTGAATTAGCAGACAAAATGGAAACTTTCAAACCATTTCGAGCGGTTTATGGCAATATTGATAATGCAAAATTACGACAACGATATCCGTTAGATTTGCGGTTTGAATGCGACGGATTAGAGGTTTGGATGACACATATTGGCGGTTATCCGAAGCGATACAGTAAGCGAGTGCGAGAACAAATGCCGCTAAATCCACCGAAATTGTTCATTTCTGGTCATTCACATATTTTGAAAATCATGCCTGATAATCAATTTGGGTTGTTACACATCAATCCTGGTGCATGTGGCAATCATGGATTTCATCAGATGAAAACATTAGTTCGTTTTTCAATTGATAAAGGTGAAATTCTGAATTTGGAGGTTATTGAACTTGGAAAACGTGGTAAAATCAATCTTTGAAGTTGGTTAAGATTTTTTGTGTTGATGTGTTGATGTGTTGATGTTTGCTCAAATTATATTAATAGAAAAATTGTCGAACCATTTAACGAAAAAAATCAGTGTATTCACAGCTTTTTCCAAAATCTCGTGTATCCGAATGAAAAACTACAAATTTTGTGATCTTTGCGAAATTGCTGCGTTCTCTGCGGTTAAATCACAAACCACCAAAAAACACCTTTTCCCAAATCGCAAAACTAATAAATCGAAACACTCGATAATTTTCCAAATTCGTAACAGGATTAAAGAACGAATCAAAATCATGTAACAATAATTTTTTATTAAAAATACCGCTTTGACTTTGTTCAAAATACGGACGAACCGAATCACGCATTTCTCGCATCCATTGATTAGTTGGCGTAACAAAACCCATTTTATCATGTCGATTATAAATCGGTTGCGGCAAATCATTTTTGAATGCTTCTCTTAAAAGATATTTACGAGTTCCATTATGAATTTTATACGAACTCGGCACAGAAAACGCATAATTCATCAAGTCCAAATCATCCGCAAAAGGCGTTCGAGATTCAATCCCAAACCACATCGAGCATCTATCTTCACACTTCAACAACTGCTTCAACGGATGTCCAAAATATTCATAATGTAACATTTGCGACAACGATTGAATGCGTTGTTCCGCATATTCGTTATATCGCTCAATATTCGCTTCAATCCAATCTTTATTCAAATATTGTAAATCATTGAAATACTGCGAGTTAAACCGATGTTGTAAGTTGTTTGATAAACTCGAAATACCATTATATTTCAATAAAGATTTCGTCCAAAATTTTACAGAATTACTTAATTTATCCGTTATTTTTAAGGCTTTCGCCAATGATAGAAACTGCAAATTTTTGAATAACTCTTGCCAAAGTCCAACATAATGCGGTTCATAACCACCAAATAATTCATCTGCACCTTGACCATCTAAAACGACTTTTACGCCACTTTCATTCACCAATTTCATTACTCGAAATTGTGCATAAGTGCTACTCGAATACATTGGAATATCTTGTGCATAAATCAAAGTTTCGAGATCTTTTGTAAGTTCGTCACGAGTCGGAAACGTCCGAAACCATTCTGCTTTTGTTTGGTCAACGACTAACTTTGCCCATTTTTGTTCATCATAATTCTTGTCCTCAAAACAAGACGTAAACACCTTTTGCTGCGAACCGATTTGTTCCGAATATTGTCCATTTTTTGCTTCACGCAATAAGTTGTTAATCGTACAAACAACCGTCGAAGAATCAATTCCGCCACTCAAACACGAACCAACCGAAACATCAGAACGCAACCGCAACTTAATCGCATTTTCGACTAAATCATGTGTTTTTTGACGATGTTTTTCAAACGTTTTAGCATCGAATTTTTCAAACTTAGTATTTGGTTGTAGTTCGTAGTATTTTTTTATTTTTATGGCTTTCGCCAAATTGTAGTCTGGAAGATTATTCAAGTCAATCGTCAAATAATGACTTGGTAACAATTCAAAGATATTCGCAAAAAGTCCTTCATTTTCGGCTTCAATTGCACCATGAATAAAAAAGTCAAAAACGGCTTTGTGATTCATTTCAGCTTTCACAAAAGGCAACGACAACAACGCTTTATGCTCTGAAGCAAAGGCAAAAGTTTCTGCATTTTTGATATAATAAAAAGGTTTTACGCCAGTTCTATCTCTTGCAGCAAAAATTTGATTTTTCACTTTATCATAAATCACAAACGAAAACATTCCATTAAAACGACTCAAACAATCGACACCAAAAGCCTTGTACGCTTCAATCAAAACTTCGGTATCTGTTCCAGTCGAAAAACGATGTCCACGTTTTTCTAAATTATGACGAATTTCGATATAATTATAAATCTCACCATTGAACGTCAACCAAACCATTTCATCATGTGAACACATCGGTTGATGACCTTGTGGCGTTGGATCAAGAATTGACAATCTTCGATGACCAAAAGCGATTTGAAAAATTTGATTTTGCAGCGTTTCAACTCGTCGTTTCGGATGATAATTTTTATCAGGAAAATCATACATAAACTCCGTTCGAGCCGCCGGAATTACATCGCCGATTTCATCAATCAAGACCAAACCTTCACCATCTGGCCCACGATGTTTTATCGTTTCCAACATTGTGATTGTTTGGTCTATAATTTCTCTGGATGCTTGATTTTTGATAATTCCTGTTATTCCGCACATAAGCACAAATTACAATTTATCCCGATACCTTGAAATTAATAACATAAATTATAAATAAAAAATCCATGTAAAAGGGCTTTCTCATAGAAATAATTTGAACCACAAAAGGCATAATAGGCACAAAAGGTATTCACAAAAGAATTAATAAATATAACTTTTGTGAATATCTTTTGTGCCTATTGATTCTTTTGTGGTTCAAAAAATATAAATTT
>JBGCFH010000258.1:0-10161 GCA_045106825.1 Saprospiraceae bacterium
AGTCTAATTTGATATGTTAGACTTGTTGGATTTGTATTTGAATTTAGAGTAGATAATGAAAAAGCACGATTTTTATTTAGTTGTAATATTTCTGTTTCTACCCAACCATCTTCATTTAAAGGTAAGGATTTTATACTTCGCACTCCTGCATCCCATCCATTAGCTCCATTTTTTGTTACTGTTTTTCCGTCAACACTCAAATTAACACCAACTAAATCCGTCCATTCTACTAAACAAGAATCGGTTGTTATTATATTATTTTCTACACTAATACCAAAATCCATCACAGAACCCCAAGAGAAACTTGAACAAGGATTTAATGATGTAGATATTATTTCTTGTTGCATAATACGGAGGTAAGTCATTCCTTCTTTCGCATTGGAAGGAACGGTAATACTAAACGTATGTGAAAATGGTTGATTGGCATTTGTTAAGTTTACGGCACCAAGTGATTCTGTACTATCAAATAAGAAGTTTTGATTCCAATCAATCCATGCTTGACCAACTCCTGTATAATAATTTCCACTACAAGAACTAAAGATAACATCTAAAGTATATGTACTATCAGTTGTGACATCAGCTATTAAGTTAGTAAGGTTTTCTACACCTATAACGCCTGCGGTACTATCACAAGCTTTATGGTTAATATTCATAGTATTACCAACAAATGAAATACTATCAACATTGGAATCATTTGGACTGGTTGGTCCTCCAAAAAGACATGGCCCAAAACTAAAGCTGATTGGACCTACAAAATCAGCTAAATCACCATTTCCACAATCTGCTTGAATATAAACATCGTATGTATTGTAAGGTGTAAGATTATTAATATCGAATGTAGTTGTATTGGTACTTGAAGATGCTCCAGAACCAAGAGTAAATCCTGTTGTGCCATATTCAATATTCCAATTGGTTTCTGAACTACCAGCAGTCCATGTAACTGTTGCAATTGTATCAATAAGACTAATCGAAGGACTTGTTATATTAAAACAACTTGGTACTTCATCTATTGTAATATCATCAATTAATAAATCATTATGGAAAGGCGATGTACCTTGAGAAGGTTCTGCTCTAAATCTTATTAGCACTTCACTATTATTTGTATAGTTAGTTAAATCGAAGAAATGCTCAACCCAACCACTTGTATTTTGTTGAATCATTGAGATTTGATTCCAATTAACACCATCAAAAGCTTCAACATATAATTCATTTAAATCCGTACTATTTGTATTGTGACTATATAAATAGAATTTTAATGAAGGTGTTGTTAAAGCACTAATATCAATGCTATTCATTTGAAGTACAACTGCTGAATCAGGAATAGAAAAATCTATCCAAGCAAAACTTCCACCATTGCCTGTATGATCGGTAGCAGTCGCAGCAGCATAACCAGGAGTTCCTGTAAAGACCCAAGGTCCACCTTCACCTGCTGATTGTGACCAACACATTGGTTGAGAAGTACTATCAAATGATTCTGTATAAGGAGCTACAAAACTTTGACATAATGTTGTAAGTGTTACTGGTCCAAACCAATTACTAACTCCATTCACACCACAATTTGCTTGGACATAAATATCGTAAGCTGTTGATGATGATAAATTTGAAATTGTGCTTGGGTTTGTAGTTAAACCACTGATTGTTGTACCTGAACCGAGGGTAAATCCATTTAACCCGTATTGTATATTCCATGCTGTTTCATTACCTTGAGCTAACCAAGATACATCAGCACTATTTCCTGAAATATTTGAAAAAGCTATATTCGAAACTGGAACACAACTGGATAATTCATTAATACTAATATCATCTAATGCAATATCATTTTGGAAATAATTACTTCCTAATGGATCTTGCTCTCCTCTAAATCGGATTTTAACAAAATTAGTATTATAAATATAATTAGTAAGTGCATAAGCATATTCTTGCCAACCATTCACACTACTTTGTATCGAAGCAATTTGAGACCAATTTGTTCCATCAAAAGCTTCTACAAAGATGATGTTTCTATCTGTTGTAGTTATATTATAACTATATAGATAGAATTTTAATTCTGCAATTGTTAATCCACTAACATCAATTTCAGGTGTTTCTAAAATAACACCCGAATTACTACCTGAAAAATCTAACCAAGTAAAACTTCCACCATTTCCAGTATGATCTGTAATATTAGCAGCGTCATAAGCTGGTGTTCCTGTGAAAAGCCAAGGTCCACCGGTTGTCGTAGATTGTGACCAACAAGGAGGTTCTGTAGAAGCATCAAAACTTTCAAGGAATGGAGCAACGTAATTAGCACATAAAGTTTGGAAACTTATTGGTCCAACCCAACTACTTAAATCGCCACCACCACAATCATTTTGAACATAAACTTCATAAGTAGTTGCTGCTGCTAAACCTGTTAAGTTATAGGCTGTTGAAGTTATATTTGATACAACTGTACCACTACCAAAAGTAAAACCAGCAATTCCATACTGAATATTGAATAAAGAATTAGATGAAGTCCAAGTTATATTAGCATTATTAGTTGTAATATTATTTGCACTAAGACTATTTGGCGGAATACAAGATGGTCCTTCTATTATAGAAATATCATCAATTGCAATGTCACCTTCATATGTACCAGCATGAATCGCTTGAAATCTTAATGCAATAGTTTGGTTTGCAAAAGCAGATAAATCAGCATTACCACTTTGCCAACTATTACCTTGATCTCCTGAAAGTGAAAAGACATTAGTATATGTTCCTGAACCCACAGGAAATTCTACATCAACATTTAAAGTACCAATTTGTCCACCATACATATGATAGAAAAACTCTAAGTATGGAGAAGTTAAACTTGAAACATCAATTGCACCACTTGTTGTATTTGCAATATCACCAGATGCTCCCGATGAGGTTTCTATAAACAAATAATATCCCGAACCAGTTGTATTATCAGTTGTAGGCCCTGTATTTGAAGAAGGAGTTGCACCAGTCTGACGAGTCCAATCAAAATCATCAGCAGCATCTTGTGTCCAACAGATTATTCCATTCTCCCAATCTTCTGTGTATGGTGTTGTTAACGTAGCACAATCCGTAATAAATGAAGTGTTTGCCCAAAGACTTACATCTCCATTGTTACAATCTGTTTGTACATAGAAATCATATGCTGTTGCACTTGTTAATGTACTTATCGTGTACGAATTACCAGCAAAACCATTGATAAGTGTTCCTGTACCAGGTGTAAATCCTGCAGGACCGTATTCAATATTGTATAAACCAACAGTTGATGTCCAGCTCACTGTTGCACTTGTTGTAGAAATATTACTTGCAGTTAAACTTGTTGGACTTGCACAACTATTGCTTGCAGCATTTACAGCCGCTAAAGCATTTACTCGACCATAACCCATTTCCACATTCCATATTCCATTAGGATGACCAACAGTAGAAGAATAAGTATAAGTTCCAGCTTTATCACAAGTAGATTCTAAAATAACTCTGGCTTGTGCTTCTGTCAATGTTGGATTGACAGATAAGATTAATGCCATAACACCAGCAGCATTAGGTGTTGCGGATGATGTACCATTAAATGTAGAAGTATAATCACCACTATCGTAACCAGCAGAACCACTAATATCAGTTGCTACAATCTTTACACCAGGAGCAGCAATATCTAATTCATTTCCATAATTACTTCCCCACCATGTTTCTCCATCGCAAGAATTTGGGTTTTTACGTTCATTACACATCGACATTGCGGCAACCGAAATTACATCACTTAAAGTCGCAGGATAACTCACTGCTCCATTGTCATTACCAGCGGCTACTAATACAGATGCACCTAAACCACCACGACCTTGTGTAATAGCATCATTAAATGCATTAGTAATTGTGGTAGAAGCTCCACCTCCGCCCCAAGAGTTGCTCAAAACATCAGCGTTTGCGGTTTGCCAAGCCCAAGTAATTGCATTTCCGATTACAGTATTTGAGGTAACCCAACTACCATTAGCATCACTGTAAGCAATTCTTACTGGAATAATTTTACAAGAATAAGCAACACCAGCCATTCCAAGTGAATTATTACCTTCAGCAGCAATAATTCCTGCACATGCTGTTCCGTGTGCATCATCTCCGGATACGTCTCCAGCACTTCCTTGACCTGTTGCATCATAACCAGTCAATAAGTTATTAATCAAATCAGGATGACTTAAATCAACACCTTCATCTAAAACTGCTACCTTTATTGTTCCTGAACCTGTAGAAATTGCCCAAGCATCATTCACGTCCATATCTGAGTCAGCTGTTGCACCAGGATAAGTTGAAGTACCTAAGTTCTCAATACTCCATTGATCGGCAAATAACGGATCATTGGTGAATTTCTTCATGAATCGTAGAAAGTTCGGTTCAGCATATTCAAATAAACCACTTTCGTGAAATATATTCGCTAATGTCAAAGCGTCATCTTTTCCTTTCGTCTCTAAGGTATATAAACCTACTATAAAAGGGTTTGCGTCTTTAATAACAGCACCAGTTGAAAGTGCAAATTGTGACAAAGTATTGTAATCAGAAACATTATTCAGTTTTACAATAAATTCCTTTGTTAATGTTTGATAATTATCTCCAATTTTAAAAAATGGAGAAGCATATTCTACTTTTTGATGTTGTTCGATTGCATTTAACGTAAGCTCTAATCTTTCTGCATTCATTGTGTTATTCAATCGAACAACAGTGACAACAGGTGAAGGAAGATCTTCTGTACTTTCTACATCAATACCAAACGTTTCCAGTATTTCTAATTGTTGCTTTTTAGCAAGTTTAGAATGAAACTTTACTAAAATTCTATCAGTAGCAAATTTTAGTTTTATTTCGCTATCTAAATAGTGATAATAGTCTGGAAAATTTTGGGAGTTTTGTGCTATTAAATTCCAACTCAAGGTGAGTAAGAATAAAAACGTAAATAATTGTTTCATTTGTAAGTGTTTAAATGAAAATGATTGGATTTTAATTGTAGTAAATTTTTAGTAATCTTAAATATGTAAATATATTACCTGTTTGTAAACCAAAACTTGACAAAGGTAAGCGTTTTGGTTTAGATTGTCAATTAATTATCATAGAATACTTAAATATAAGAGTTAATTGATTTTTATATATTATATTTTATAATGTATTAATATACAGTTAGTTATGGATTTGTTGGTCAAATGAAGAATAGAATTATTTATCTTGGTAGAATTATTTTTTATTAAGTAGAAGTGTTATCTAAAAAGTGATATTTTTTATTTAAATATTAAAAATCCACCATTACCAATACTTTTAAAGTGTTGGTAATAGTGGATTTTTTAACAAAAAATGAATTTTTTAAATAAAAAAGTACAAATGGAATAACATTTTTTTGCTAAAAGATTGTTTAGATAAATATTTAATATTTAAAAAATAAGGGTTTTCTCATAAAAAACATTCTGCGTTTAATCGGGTTAAAACCCGATTCTATAGATAGAAAAAGGGTTAATGTAACACTCAATTTTATATTTTCGAGTGCTTTCTTTGTATGTAATGAACCATCTAAAGAATCGGATTTTAATCCGATTAAACGCACGATTTTAGCATTATTAATTTTTTATGAGAAAGCCCTTTTAAAAAATTGAGTTGAAATTAATTTGAAAAAAGCAAAGTATAACTTAGCAATGCGTTTACAAATTCTCCAAAACAAAATTCGTCATCTTCGTATAAAGGTGAATTCGAGCATTATCACCATAAATACCATGATTACGATTTGGATAAACGTATGTATCATATTGTTTATTCGCTTCGATTAACGCTCTTGCCATTTCTGCTGTATTTTGAAAATGTACATTGTCATCAGCGATTCCATGAACTAATAAATAATGACCTTCCAAACGATTTACAAAATTAATTGGTGAATTATCTTCATAACCTTTTTTGTTTTCTTGTGGCGTTCTCATGTAACGTTCGGTATAAATGGAATCGTACCATTTCCAGTTCGTAACTGGAGCAACAGCAATCGCCGCTTTGAAAACATCGTTTCCTTTAAACAAACACAATGACGACATATATCCGCCATAAGACCAACCAAAAATCCCGATTCTGTCACCATCGACATAATCCAAATCAGCTAAATATTTAGCGGCTTCGATTTGGTCTTGTGTTTCGTATTTTCCTAATTCTTGGTAAGTCATTTTTTTGAATTTTTCGCCTCTTGCTCCAGTTCCAGTATTATCAACCGATACAACGATATAACCTTTTTGTGCCAACATTTGAAACCAAGCATAGTTTTGTCCGCCCCAAGAATCCTTCACCGTTTGAGAACCTGGTCCTCCATAAACATACATGAAAACTGGATACTTTTTAGACTTATCAAAATCTGGAGGCGTAATCATAAAACCATTCAAATCATCTTGACGACTGTTTTTAAAACTAAAAAATTCCGTTTTTCCTAAATCGTATTTTGCCAAACGTTCCTTGAATGCTTTATTATCTTCTAATATCCGTACTTCTTTTCCTTTACGATTACGGACAACATAGGACGAAGGTTCGCCCATCGAAGAGTGTGTGTGGATGAAGTAATCAAACGTGCTGCTAAATCGTGCTGAATTTGTTCCATCAACTTTAGAAACCTTTTTATCTTTTCCTCCTTTAACATTTACACAGTAAATTTCACGTTGCATCGGCGTTTGTTTTGCAGCTTGATAGAATACAACTTCATTTTCCTCATCAACACCATAAAAATTCGTTACATCAAAATCACCTTTTGTCAATTGTGTTTTTAATGTTCCATCCATATTATATAAATAAATATGATTGAATCCGCTTTGCTCCGAAGTCCAAACGAAGTGTTTGCCATCTTTCAAAAACGTCAAGTTATCGTGAATATCAACATACCATTCATTCTTCTCATTCATCAATAATTTGGTGTTACCACTTGTTGCATCGGCAATATATAATTCCAAATTATTTTGATGACGATTCGTTGTAAACACACACAATTCATTCGGGTTTTGTGTCCATTTGATACGAGGAATATATTCCGCTTTTGGCGTTTTTATTTTGACAACTTTATCCGCTTTTAAGCTATAAATATGAGCCGAAGTTTTTGCATTTTCTTCGCCAGTTTTTGGATATTTGAACGTGTATAATTCTGGATACATATCATTGTTATAATATTGCATCGTGAACTCTTTTACGTTTTCTTCATCATATCTCAAGAAGCCAATCGAGTTACCATCCGGCGACCAATAAAACGCACGAGCCAAACCAAATTCCTCTTCATTTACCCAATCTGTTGCACCGTTGATGACTTTATTATTTTCGCCATCTTTTGTGATTTGACTAATCTTTCCTGTTGATAAGTCTTTGTAATACAGGTTATTATTTTGTACATAAGCGACTTTGTCACCAGCAGGATTTAAGGTTGCCAAACGTTGTTTGCCTTCAGCAACTGGCGTCAAAGTCTTACTTTCAAAATCCCATACATAGAAATCAGCATAGAATGAATGACGATAAATACTTTCTTTATTTGTTGCTAATAATAACTTACTTTCATCAGCCGAAAACTCATAACTTTCAAATGTTTTTGGTGCATTTTCATCAGCTTCTTTCATTTGAGTAGAAGTGAACAAAGTTTCGACTGCTTCGCCATTTGTAATGTCGTATTTTATTAATGCAACGCCTTCTTTTGCACGAACTCGACGTGTGTAATGTTTTCCATCGTTCATAAAATTAAACCCAGGAACAGAACTTGGATAAAAGCGATATTTTGTCCAAATATCTTCTAAAGTAATTTGCTTTTTTTGAGCGGTAAGCGTTGGTATTGTTAATACAACAACGATTAGTAATAAGAATATTTTTTTCATTTAAAACTTAGTTTAAGTGGTTTAAGTAGTTGTATAGTTTAAGTAGTTTCTATAGTTTAAGTAGTTGTATTAAAATAATACGTAAGAACTACTTAAACTACTTAAAACGACCTAACTACTTAAACTACCAACCATTTCAAATTGGTCTATATTATTTTCAAAATTATATTTTTTTAAAAAATTGATTTTCTCTTCATGTTGTACATTAATAATACGAACGTTTTTAAACTCAAGATGCCAATGATGAAATAAGGCTTTGTAACCAAATTCATTGACGGCTTCGAATCGCATTATCGTATTTTTCGCAGGATTGATAATATAATAAGCGATTAAATTATTGGAATAATCATACAATTCAAAGCAACGATAAGTATCAATATTGATATTAATACCTACTTTCAAAAATTCCCAACAATATTGTTCTTTGGTGAATGCTTCGTATTTTTCCCAGTTTGGTTGAGCAACTTCCGTAAACGAATATTCTACGAAAGTATCAAGGTCAATATCATTACTTTGAAAGCATTGATATAATTTATCAACTTTGAATCCGACGGATTGATAGGCTTTTATTGCTTTGATATTTTTAGTAATGACTTCTAATGCCAATTCGTCAATTCCGTTTTTTTCAAAAATTGGCATTGCAAAATCATACATTTGTTTTACTAATCGTTGTCCACGATATTGAGGAATAACACCAGTTCCAGCATTAAAAGCAACCCGTTTTCCATTGCGTTTATCAACGCCAATTACCATAAAAGCAACTAAATTATCACCATCAAATGTTCCAATAGATAAATCATATTGTACTCGATTTGTTTTCCATCGGTTTTCCCAAAAGCTAACATCATCAGGTACTTTGACAAAATAATCAGCAAATGAAGTAGTCATTGTTTCCACAATTTTTGTAACCAACGTATATTTTAAAGTTTTGAATACCAGCATTTGGATGGTTTTAGTAATTTCGATAATTTTAGTAGTTGAGTAGTTTTGTCGTTCATTTGATTAATAGGTTAGAACTATTTAACTACTAAAACTAAAAAACAAATTTAATATTTTTCTTAGGAATGATTTTAGGAAATTGCTGCTATTTGGTTGAGAATGAGAATTATTGAATAAATAAATATATTAGATTAGTATAATTTTTCGTAAAACATTTCAATCAAATTTTAGTTAAAAATAAAAAGCTAACGATAAACTAAGCGATAACTTTAAAATAATTAAACAAATGCTCAAAATAGCATACGATGAAATATATCAACATCCTTTACCAAAAAATCATCGTTTTCCGATGATTAAGTATGAATTGATTCCACAACAATTAATTTATGAAGGAACAATAACAAAAGCTAATTTATTTTCTCCAGAACCTTTGGATGAAACTACAATCTTGACAACGCATGATGCTGATTATTGGCGAAAGCTAAAAAATTTAGCACTCACTCAAAAAGAAATTAGAGCAACAGGTTTTCCACTTTCAGCGGAATTAGTGGAGCGAGAAATTAGAATTGCGAAGGGAACAATTGATTGTGCGTTATTCGCACAACAATATGGTGTTGCCTTAAATGTTGCCGGTGGAACACATCATGCTTTTACGAATCGTGGCGAAGGTTTTTGTTTATTAAACGACATCGCAATTGCTGCTAACTATTTGTTAAAAAAAAATTTAGCTAACTCCATTTTAATCGTTGATTTAGATGTGCATCAAGGAAATGGAACGGCTGAAATATTCCAAAAAGATAATCGAGTTTTTACATTTAGTATGCACGGAGCGAACAATTATCCGTTACGAAAAGAAGTTTCAGACTTAGATATTGGTTTGCCAGATAAAACGACTGATGAGATTTTTTTGAAAACATTGTATGAAACATTACCACAATTAATTGATAATTTAGAACCGGATTTTATATTTTATTTGTCGGGTGTAGATATATTAGAAACGGATAAATTAGGTCGATTAAGTATCTCAATGAATGGCTGTAAAGAACGAGATAGATTCGTTTTTCAGCAATGCTTGAATCATGAAATTCCAGTTGCTGTAAGTATGGGCGGAGGTTATTCGCCTCGAATCGCACATATTATCGAAGCTCATGCTAACACTTTTCGATTGGCTCAATCCATGTTTTTTTAAATTAAATGAGTGAACTTTTTCCTATCTTTTTTACGGTGGTTTTAAAGGCAGCCATTCTCGGTTTAAAAAATTTTATAATGCGTTTTATAAAGAATTGATGCTTTTAATGACTTTTTTGCTTAAATAAGAACATTCGACAGGCGATTTTAAATCGAATGTCGTCAACTTAAGGAAAAGAACTAAGTTTTT
>JBGCFH010000259.1:0-11281 GCA_045106825.1 Saprospiraceae bacterium
AGGTTGATGAATAAATTCTATAAGCCATTGATGTCCGCCGACTTTACCTTTAGCAGCGTATTGTGGAGCGATAGAAAAATCTCGAATCTGAAAATCAAGTTCTTTTGACAAGTCTTTTAAGGCATTATTTACATGATACATACTCAAATCTTCGCCAAAAGCATTGATGTACTCACTTTCTCGTCCGACGACTTTCAAGCGATATGGATTTGTGTATGTAAACTGAATCACATCACCCAAAATATAGCGATACAAGCCATATTCTGTAGAAATAACAATTAAGTAATTTTTACCAACTTCTACCTGTTCTAATGGAATAATTGTTTCATGATATTTGGACTTATCTTTATTACTATTGAAAGGAATAAATTCATAAAAAATATGACCTCCAGTAAGCAACAACATTCCTTCAACATCTGGTGCATCTTGAAACGCAAAAAAACCTTCCGATGCGTTATACACTTCTTGAAAAATCATTTCTCGTTCTAAAATATCATTGAATAATTTTCGATAAGGTTGAAAATTAACACCTCCATGAAGATATACTTGCCAATTTGGAAATAACTCTGGAGTCGGTTTTCCAGTCGTTTCGCTAAGGTAATTTAATAAGGACAAAATCCAAGTCGGCACACCTAACATCACTCGAACATTTTTTAAGGAGTCCAGATGCTCAACAATGTATTCCAGTTTGCCTTCCCATGTTGTAAATACTTTGTTTGGGAAGTTCATTCCCCAGATATAAAACGGCAATTGTTTAATTAGTAAAGCCGACATATCATAGATCTCATAATTTCCTTGTGAAGAATATTGATAACCACTTAATGACAAATTTCGAGCAAATAAATAATCACGAAATCCAAAATTGGCGACTAAATGATACATCAATGAACGTGAACCATAATAATGATTACTATGTGTAAATTGATGTGTAATCGGTAATAACTTACCTTCAGAAGTTGTACCACTGGTTTTCAGAAAAGCAATAACTTTATCTTTTGTCAACAAAGAAGATGATTCGCTTCGTATAACTTGCTGTACCAAACCTTCATATTGTTCATATCGACTCAATGGAATTTGGCGGAAGTCGCTGTAATATTTAATTTTATCAAAATTGAATTGTTGACCAAGATGCGTTTTATTGTTTTTACGAACAATAAATCGCCAACACCAATCTTGATTGGCTAACTGTTTCTTTTTGATAGCTTGTTCGACCTTCAAAAGGTAAGGAATGACTTTCATTTGTTCCAAGTAGTGCAGGTTTTAATGCAAAATTTAGTGTATTTATCACAATGATTCGTAAATAAATAAAAAAAAGAGCAAAATTACCAATCATAAGAACTTTTTACAAACCCAAACAAACGTTATACTTATATTATATCCGTAAAATTATAATTTATCATCGACTTCTTGCAAATCTGCATCATCATAACTTTTGAACCATTTATTCAAACGTTCTTTTGCATTCGTGCGAACATCATCATTAACATAAGCAGCAATGGCTACTAATCCCATTCCTAAAACACCCAAATCATCAGTAAATCCTAAAAATGGTGTTAAGTCAGGAATCATATCAATCGGAGAAATAAAATAGGCTAAAGCACCCAAGATAATTCTTTTTGCCCAACTCGGTGTGTCTTTTCGTTGATAAGCGTACCACATCAAAAGCACGGAATAAATAACCTTGATTCCTGCTTTTTGAGCGTAACTTGTGATTTTTGACCATAATTTTTTTTCTGTAACACTTTCTGTGTTATTTTCAGTTTGTTGTCTTTGTTGGTCTGTATTTTCTTGATTTTTATTATTGTCCATCATATTTTTTTTTAAAATTTAGACTTGGAGATTGCACAAAAGTCTCTTGTTTATACGTTAAGAACAATAAAGAGGTTAAAGGTAGTTCAAAAAAATCTATGAACTAATCGTAGAATTGGACAAAAGGTATTTTCTGATTACTTTTAGGTTTTCAAATGATTTTATTATTTTTGAATTTACTTCACCAAATTCAATGTGTTTTGTACAAAACGGACAAAACAAAATTTCATTTTTTACATTTCAATAGACAATAAACACTTCGGGTTAAAAATTCAAATAGTCATTACCATAAGGAAATAGGGAATAGGAAGTTAAAATTAATAATTAGAAATTAGGAATAGATAATTGGAACTTTGATTTCAAATTACCTATTTCAAAACTAACTGATTGCTAACAATTTACGTGTATAACGATAAGTTACACATTAAAACCATGGTTTATGAGAAAAGTATTGTTAATTGGATTATTATTCATTTTGCCTACGCTGATATTCGCACAAAACAAAACGACACCAACTATTGATGAACGTTTGTACGAAGTGTTTGAAAAAAAATTCCTTGAAAGATTGCAGCAGAAAACACCTGCAACCTTAGAATATTATAACTTTTTTTTGGATAATGCTTATAAAATTCAGCCCTTAAGTAATGACAAAACATCTGATTATCCTGATGTAATTATTGAGGATTTAGACGATTTTAATATCCTAAAACTCATTAATAATCAAGAACTCAAAAGAGATTATAACTACCAAAAAATTTATAAAATTGCTGATTGTAACCAGTTATTAATATTAATATCAGAAAAGGAATTGGTCAAGCAATTCAATCAATATACTGGTCGAACGCATTAGGGTTTAAATCTTAATCAACAAAAAAAACTATTCAAATTAACCACAATGCTAATTCATTTTATAGTGTTTTAGCTATTAAAATAAATATCAAATGAAAGGTCTTTTTACTTTCGTATTTATAATATCCGTTTCGGTACTAAGTTACGGACAAGTTTATTTATTAAATAGTGCCACGAATAATACCACGGTGAACACTTGTAGTGGAACGTTTTATGATAGTGGTGGACCTAATGGGAATTATAGTAATAATGAGAATTTCACCATCACCTTTTGTCCTAACCAAGCGAATACAGGAATTGAGTTAAACTTTCCATTTGCTTCTCTTCAATTAGGAAGTGGTGATCAGATGTCTTTCTATGATGGAAACTCAACTGCCGCACCTCTGATTGCTAACTCAACTGCCGCTATGCCTTTCTTCGTAATACAGGCAACTGCTGCGAATACAACGGGTTGTATCACTGTAGAATTTACATCAAATTCTTCTTTTAATGATGGAGGATGGATTGCTAATGTAAGTTGTGTATTTCCATGTCAAACCATTCTATCTGACTTGATATCATCATCACCTGTCGTTGATACCAGTACAGGTACGATTGATATTTGTCAAGGTGAAACGGTAACATTGACAGGACAAGGATTATATCCACAAAACAATACAACTTACGCTCAATCTGATGCAACATCAACTTTTGAATGGACAATAGAAGGACAAGTTTTTTCTGGAGCAACTGTTAATTATACCTTCAATAACCCAGGTGGATTTAGGGCACAGTTACAAGTTACGGATATTAACGGTTGTGAAAGTACAAATCTACTTAATCAAGAGATTAGAGTTTCAGGAATACCAGACTTTTCGGGTACAACCGTTCCGAATAGTCCATTGTGTACTGGTGATACCTTGAGTTTTATAGATGGAAATGTTACGCAATCAGAAGAAGATTTTGCTGTTCCATTGACTGTTGGTGATTCCATATTTTTGCCTGATGGCAATGGTGTAACGTATACAACTTCGGTTTTAGTGAACGATTTTTTACCCGGACAGTTAGTGACCAATATTTCAGATATTGCCAGTATTTGTGTAAATATGGAACATTCTTTTATGGGTGATTTAAATATTACCATTACTTGTCCAAGTGGTCAAACCGTAACCTTACATCAATATCCTGGTGGTGGCGGAACATTTTTAGGTGTGCCAGTCGATAATGATGCGACACCATTGATTCCGGGTATTGGATTTGATTATTGTTGGGAAGATCCTTCAACCAATCCAACTTGGCAAACCGCCTCCGCAACGGCTGGGACTTTACCAGCAGGAAGTTATGCACCTGCACAATCTTTTTCAGGTTTAATTGGCTGTGAATTAAATGGAAATTGGACAATTACGATTCAAGATAATTTAGGTTCGGATAATGGATTTATTTTTAATTGGGGTGTGAATTTTAATTCTAATATTTATCCAGCATTGAATCCTTTTACACCAAATACAGATACCACTTTTTGGGTAAATAATTCAACAATTACTAATTTCTTTGGAGATACTGCTATTATGGCGATTCCAAATGAAGTCGGAACAACTAACTATATCTTTTCGACAATAAATGAATTTGGATGTCAGTATGATACAATACTTACAGTCGATATTTTACCATTTACAAATCCACAATGTTTGGATTGTGATTCATTATATTCTATCGTTCCAATAACTGATACGGTAATTTGTGAAACGGAATCAGTTTCGTTAGATGCGACACCAATTAGTAATCTGACAAATTCTAAATTCAGTTACATTTCAGGAGAACCCGTTGTTACAGGAAATACAGTCGAAGCAGAATTGAATATTTCGGATATTTCACCAAACATTGTTTCTGCAACTTCGATTGTGTCTGTTTGTGTAGATTTAGAACATCAAGTACCAGCGGATTTAGATATATTTTTAGTTGCTCCATCAGGACAAGTATTAGAGTTGTCGACTGACAATGGCGGATTTTCTGCTACACCTAATACTTATCCAAATACGTGCTTTACCCCAACAGCAACTAATCCAATCAATCTTGCAACTGCTCCTTTTTCGGGAACTTACGCACCAGAAGGTAACTTCAATTTACTAAATGGTTCATTGATAAATGGAATATGGAAGTTACAAGTTACTGATGATGGAACACTTGGATTAGATGGTGTTTTAAATAGCTGGTCTATAACATTTAACAATACACATAACTTTACATACAGTTGGACACCTGCGACAGGTTTATCTTGTACGAATTGTCCAGATCCTACGGCTTCTCCTACGGTTTCAACCGATTATATCGTTGAAATTACTGATAATTTTGGTTGTATAAAATCAGACACCGTTAATGTCGGTGTGATTCAACAATTACCAGCTCCAACAGTTAGTTGTGGAACATTGACAGGTACAAGTATTCAAATCACTTGGGCAGCAGTAACAAATGCAACAGGTTATGAAGTAAATGTAAATAATACAGGTTGGACACCAGCTAATGGTAATCTTAGCCATACAGCAACAGGATTTACCCCAAACCAAACAGTTAATTTTCAGGTAAGAGCAACCTTAGGAACGGTTTGCGATGGGAATAATGGCATCGGAACGGTACAATGTACAACTTTACCTTGTGCGCAAGTTATTACGATTGATTCCATTCAAACGGTTAGTTGTTTTGGTGGAAATGATGGAATTGCTTACATCAGCACAACAGGAAGTCAAGGAACTACCACATTTACATTAATTGGTGGAGCAACACAAAATACAGGAACATTTACTAATTTATCCATAGGTAATTATCAAGTTTTTGCAACGGATGGATTTAATTGTGTAGATACAATAGATGTTATCATGACACAACCTGATACAATGACTTTCTCCCCAACAGTTATCAATAATATTTGCTTTGGTGAGTCAAACGGTTCGATTTCAGTAGCTATTACAGGAGGAACAACACCTTATTCTTATACTTGGTCAACAGGAACTTCTACTACAAATACGCTTTCTAACTTACCAATTGGAAATTATACAGTAACGGTAACGGATGCTAATAATTGTCAAAAAACAGCTACTTACACGATTACACAGCCAACCGATATTACATTGTTGACCAGTAATACGAATGTATTATGTTTTGGTGGAAATTCAGGAACAGCTTCTGTAATCGCTACTGGTGGCGTTGGAAACTATAGTTATTCTTGGAATAGTTCACCAGTTCAAACGACCGATATTGCTACCAACTTAACAGTTGGAACATATCAAGTTATCGTTAATGATAATAATAGTTGTTTAGATAGTGCAACCGTTGTTATTAGTCAACCAACAGCTTTGACCACTTCAATGGATTCTACGGATGCCAGTTGTTTTGGGTTTAATGATGGAAGTGCAACGGTAACAATCGGTGGAGGAACACTAAATTATACTTATAATTGGAGTACAATTCCAGTACAAGATTCGTCAACAGCAATTAATCTAACAGCAGGAACATATTACGTTACAGCAACTGATGGTAATGGTTGTACAATATTAGATACTGCAATTATTAATCAACCGACCGAAATTCAAATGTCTTTTACAACCACACAAGTAACTTGTTTTGGTTTATCTGATGGTTCAGCAACAGTTTCACCTTCTGGTGGCGTTGGAAGTACTTATACTTATGCTTGGAATACTGTTCCTGCTCAAAACCTCCCGACTGCAACAAATTTACCGGGTGGATTTTTTGAAGTCACCGTTACTGATAGTACAAATTGTTCAGTTTCAGATACTGTATTCGTATTTGCACCAGTTATCTTAGATTTAGATACCTTGTATTCTACACCAACATTATGTTATAATAGTAATGAAGGTGTTGTTGGTGTTCAAACTTCCGGAGGTTCAGGACAAAAAACGTATGTTTGGAATACAAATCCTATATCAACAGGTGCTGTTCAATCTAATCTTTTTGCAGGAACATATAGCGTTACGGCAACAGATCAACAAGGTTGTCAATTGATTGATAGTATTACAGTACAACAACCAGATTCTATTCAAGCTACTTTTGTAACGGATAGTTTGACTTGTTTTCAAAGTAATGACGGAACTGCAACGGTTTCTATAATTGGCGGAACAGCCAACTATAACTATTTATGGTCAAATGGACAAACGTCCATACAAGCAACTGGTTTACCTTCGGGTTTTGCAATCGTAACGATTACGGATGCGAATAATTGTGTATTAGTTGATAGCGTTTTTGTCCCTGAACCATTGCTAATAACCTCGGTCATGACAACAACGCAAGTCAGTTGTAATGGCGATGGTGACGGCACAGCAACAGAAACACCTTCTGGTGGAACAATGCCTTACACTTATCTTTGGTCAGATAATCAAACCTCTCAAACTGCTGTTAGTCTTTCGGGTGGAATAATTTATGTCACCGTTTCGGATAGTTATGGTTGTACTGGAATTGATAGTATTTCTGTATTAGAAAATCCTGCCTTGGTGGCAAATGACACGAGTTTTCAAGTGTCTTGTACGGGTTCTGGTGATGGAACTGGTATAATTTTGCCGCAAGGCGGAACTGGAACGTATACATATCAATGGCAAGGTTTAACAGCAACTACGGACACTGTTCCAAACTTAGTCGATGGAATGTATTATTACACCATAACAGATAGTGACAATTGTGTCACTTCAGATAGTGTTGAAGTGATAGAACCAACACCTTTAGCGTCAAATATTACAGGAACACCAGTTTCTTGTACAGGAGATATAAACGGAACAGCGACTGTAACACCTGCTGGCGGAACAGCTCCATATTTTTATAGTTGGTCAAATAGTATAGCGAATGCGACAACAGTATTTAGTTTGCCTCCAGGTTATACTTATGTTACGGTAACGGATTTATATAATTGTCAAATTGTAGATACAGTATTAATTGGAGAACCAATACCAGTTACAGCAACATCAACGCATACACCAACACTTTGTTTTGGTAGTGCAGATGGAACTGCAACGGTTACACCAGCTGGAGGCGTTGGAAACTATTCTTACAACTGGATTGGGCAAAATCAAACGACACAAACCGCAACGGGTTTCGCCGCAGGAGATTATATCGTAGAAGTTTCGGATAGTAATGGTTGTACAACATCTGATACTGTGACGGTAACACAACCGACTGCTTTAGGTATTTTACCAACGGTTGCTAATACATCTTGTTTTGGTTTTAATAATGGAGCGATTGGCGTAACGCCAGTTGGTGGAATCGGTGGATATACTTATCAATGGAGTACATCGCCAAATGATACGTTGAGTATTAATAACAATTTAATAGCAGGAGTGTATTCCGTAACCGTCATAGATGCAAACGGTTGTGTTTTGACAGATTCTTTTACGGTTACTCAACCTGATGCAATCACTTATTCGATGGGTTCGACACCTGCAAGTTGTGCTGCAGGAACTGATGGTTCTGCATTTATAAATGTTGCAGGTGGAACATCTCCATACAATTATAATTGGAATCCAACTGCACCAAATGCTGATTCAATTACTGGTTTACCTTTCGGCAATTATGCCGTAACGGTTACAGATAATTTAGGTTGTACAGTTTCAGATACGATTTTAGTCAATGAACCTACGCCAGTTGATTTAACGACATCACAACAACCGACAAGTTGTTTTGGTGTGGCTGATGGAGAAGCTTATGTTTCGATACTTGGTGGAACGCCAGATTATTCGATACTTTGGAGCAATACACCAGCTGGAGTAACGGATTCAATAGCATATTTGTCTGGTGATGAAATGTATTTTGTTACCGTAACCGATGGAAATGGTTGTGTCGCAGTTGATAGTATTTTCGTAGTTGAACCTAATCAAATTACAGCACAAGTTGTCATTACAGACGAAACTTGTTATACTTCTGATAATGGAATTGCTTCAGCCGTTATTACAGGCGGAACAGCTCCGTATACTTACGATTGGGGAACAAATACAAACAATCAAACCACACAAACCGCAACAAACTTAGTCACAGGTGTTTATACCGTTTTAGTTTCTGATATTAATAATTGTAATACACAAGCAACAGGTGTTGTGAATCAACCTGATTCGCTCGAAGCTCGACTGACACAACATGATATTCTTTGTCATGGTGATGCGACTGGAATCGCTATTGCAGAAGGTGTTGGTGGAGTAGGAGTTTATACCTATTCGTGGCAAACAAATACTGGTGTACAAGTTGGAGATTCCGCAACTGGTTTAGATTTAGGTGTTCATGTAGTGACAATTACAGATGGAAATGGTTGCGAAGTTATTGATACCGTCAATATTAATCAACCAGATGCACCGCTTACTGCAACGATGACAACAGAAAATGTGGATTGTTTTGGTGACGAAGATGGACGAATTGAGGTGACTTCTACTGGCGGAACTGCACCTTATACTTATGTAATGAATAACAATGCTGTGACGACTTCTAATGTATTTATTGGATTAGATGCTGGTAACTATAATATTGTTATTGAAGATGATAATGGTTGTACTTTATTGCAACAAACAACAATTATACAACCTGATGAAATCATGGTGGATTTAGGTAATGATATTTTATTGAATGATGGTGATAATGCTATTTTAGAACCAGAAGTATTGAATGGAATTGCTCCATTTACGTATGTTTGGCAACCAGCAGATTCTACACTAAGTTGTGTAGATTGTTTAAATCCAATTGTTTCGGGTATTACCTTTGATAAACGTTATGATTTCATTGTTACAGATGCAAATGGTTGTACAGGTGAAGATTTTATAATGATTCGTACTCGAAAAGTAAAGGATATTTTTGTAGCGAATGCATTTACTCCAAATAATGATGGTAATAATGATGCTTTGTATGTTCAAGGAAACCCTTATGTTGCAACGGTAAAAACATTCAAAGTGTTTGATCGCTGGGGCGAATTGGTTTATGAAGTAACTGATGTTAATCCTAATGATGAATCTGTCGGTTGGAATGGAACATATAAGGGGCAAGAGATGAATGGAAATGTATTTGTTTGGGTTACAGAAGTTGAATTTGCAGATGGCGATGTACGAGTGTATCAAGGAAGTACGATGTTGATTCGATAATTATTATTCAATATCAAAATAAGTTATAAAAGGCACAGATTATGTAAAAGGTTTTATAAAAAATACTTCATTTTCTTTATAAAATCTTTTACATAATTTGTGCCTTTCGTTTGTATGAACCACAAAAAACACAAAATAAAATTTAATTTTCGCTTATATAAGCAATCAATTATATACACGAAGAAAGGTATTGGGAGCTTGTGTCATGAAGCGATTGAACAAAAGTTTGAAGGAATTATATCAGAATTTTGATTGTTTCATTTTGTAAATTATTGAGATTCATAAAATCGAAAAATCGTTGAAAAAAACGTTTCAATCGTTCAGATGTTAATTTTACATATTTGCTCTTTTTTTATCAAAAATATGATGTATATTAAAGTAAAACTAACAAAAGAAAAGTTATAATTATTATTTTGATAGTATTACTATTTATAAACCTGATAAAATTAACAAATATGAAAAAGCGAATTTTTGGTTATTTGGTTTTATTTGCGGTCGTTTTTACAGCATGTAATGATATTACTTTACGAAGGGAAGATAGAATGGTTGGTGACTGGAAATTTGAAATGGTTCGAGAATTTGACCAATTTGATGTTGTTGGAGATGTTGTTACAGAAGATTATGAAACGGTTCGTATTACATTCTTTGAAGATAGAACGATGGAATATAACGAAAATGGAAATGTTTTTAGTGGCGAATGGGATTTGAAATTGGATAATTCAGGTGAAGAATCTGAGTTTGAATTAATTGCGTTCTTATTAGATTCCAATGGAAATACAAAAAATATCATTTGGGATAGTGTTGTATTTTTTAATGATAAAATCCGAGCAATGGAACAGTTTGATAATGGTGATTGGAATCGTTATCGTTTGATTAGAAATTAAGATAATACAGAAAGTTTGATGGCTATACAGCTTTATGGAAAAATTCTATAAAGCTGTTTTTTGTCTGAGCGAATCATAAATAAATAGCTTTGAAAGAATGCTGTATGTTGTTGTATTGTAATCGTAATGATTTTTATATTTTGTAATTATTTAACCTCAATTTGATTCAATACTTCAGTTCAAATTTGATAGTTCTAAAAATTTCCAAAAGCCCACACAGGAACTTTTTTCTGAAAAAAAATTATAGAATTTTTTTACTTTTTTTTAAAAACATTTTTTGTGTAAATTGCTGATAAACAGTTGTTTATGTTCATATTTGAAAATAATTAAATTGTGTGGCGTGATTTTTGTTATAATAATATATAAAATTATAATGTCACATTTTTTTACCTATAACTGTCTGTTTATAATCTATATGATTTTTTTTATTTTTTTTTGAATGTCATGATTTTAATTTTTTTTGAAAATCACTTGCTAATCTTGGTGCATCTTTGAATCATCATAAAGAAACAAACACGATATTAAAAAATAGAAACATGAAAAATTTTACAACTTTATTCACAGCAATTTTGATGACATTCGCAGTAACAGTTTTCGCAAACGATGATGTAAAAATCTACAACGGAACAGTTACATTAG
>JBGCFH010000026.1:0-8937 GCA_045106825.1 Saprospiraceae bacterium
TATAAACATGGTATTCACGGATTTACAGAACCTGATCCAAGTGGCGAAGGCATTCGTCCAATATATAGTACAAATAGAAAAGTCAAAGCGATTTGGAATATTTTGACGCAACATGGTTTAAAAACTCATGTTGTTGGTTGGTGGCCTTCACATCCTGCCGAACCGATTAATGGAACGATGGTTTCTAATTTTTATCAACGTGCAAATAAGGATATTAATAAACCATGGGAAATGAAATCGGGAACGGTTCATCCTCCTGAAAAAGCAGAATTATTCGCTAAACTACGAGTTCATCCACAAGAACTAACGGGTTCTCACCTCGTTCCTTTTATTCCAAATTTAGAAAAAGTCAATCAAACAAAAGATAGACGACCGTACAGTGTTGCCAAAATTTTAGCAGATTGTTCGACGATTCATTCGGCAGCTACTTATATTTTGGATAATGAAGATTGGGATTTCATGGCAGTTTATTATGATGCTATTGACCATTTTTGTCATGGTTTCATGAAATATCATCCGCCTCGTCGTAATCATATTCCGATGGAAGATTATGAAATGTATAAAGATGTGGTGAATGCGGGTTGTCGTTATCACGATATGATGTTATCACGATTACTGGAACTGGCAGGAGAAGATACAACGGTGATGTTGATTAGTGACCATGGTTTTCATCCTGATCATAATCGTCCGAAGTTTATTCCAAAAGAACCTGCTGGACCTGCGATAGAACATAGTGATTATGGAATTATTGTGATGAAAGGTGAAGATATTAAAAAAGATGATTCGATTTTTGGAGCAAGTCTTTTGGATATAACTCCTACTCTACTGCATCTCTATGGTTTACCTGTAGCAGAAGATATGGATGGAAAAGTTTTGTTACAAGCCTTTGAAAATCCTAATGATGTTGCTACCATAAAAAGTTGGGAGAACATCAAAGGAAACGATGGAAGTCATCCGAAAAACTTAGAAGTTAATGAAGAAGATGCAAAGGAAGAACTACGACAATTAATCGAATTAGGTTATGTCGAGGATCCTGGCGAAAATGGTCAAGCAGCGATTAAATCAACAGTTGATGAGAATAATTATAACCTTTCTCGTGCACACATCAATGGTGGAGAATGGGAAGAAGGTATTAAAATATTAAAACAACTGCATGACGAAAATCCGAAAACATTGCGTTTTGCGGTTCGTTTGGCTCATGCTTATCAAAATACTGGTCAGTTTAAGAACGCTCGAAAAATTGTTAATCATATTCGAGAGATTCAGGATAGAGAAAGTCCGCAGTTGGATATTTTGGAAGGAACACTTTTATTAGCCGAACAACGCTATAAAATGGCTTTGGATTTATTTCAAAAGGCAGAACGAGAAGGTGGCGAACAAGCGAATTTGCAATTGCGTATTGCGAATGCTTATATGCAATTGAATAAACTGAAAGAAGCAGAAAATGCAATTCAAAAAGCTTTAAAAAGTGATTCTGAAAGTGAAAGTGCTTACTTTACTTTGGGATTAATTCAATTCAAAAGTTTACGATTTGAAGAAGCTTTAGGTTCATTTTTAGATTCTATTGGTTTAATGTATTATCAACCTCAAGCACATTATTACGTTGGTGAAAGTTTGGCTAAGTTAGAGGAATATGAAAAAGCAATCGAAGCTTTTGAAGTTGCTTTGAAGTTAGTTCCTGGTTTTAATGCTGCTCGGAAACGGATTGTTGAAATCTATGAAACGAATTTAAATCAACCTGGTTTAGCATTAAAATACAAAGCAGATTTTCAAGCCAAAATTCAAGGTACAATTACGATTGTTTCAGGTTTGCCTCGAAGCGGTACGTCGATGATGATGCAAATGTTGGAAGCGGGCGGTTTGGATATTTTTACAGATAAAACTCGTGAAGCAGATGAAAGTAATCCAAAAGGATATTACGAACATGAAGCGGTAAAAGGATTACAACGTAATAAAAAATTCTTGAACAACGCTACGGATAAAACGGTAAAAGTGATTGCTCATTTGTTGCCACATTTGCCTGCAAAATATCGTTATCGTGTTATCTTTATGGAACGTGATATTTACGAAGTCGTTCATTCTCAACAAAAAATGTTGATTCGTAATGGAAAACGAGTAAAAGAAGATACTTTGCCAATTAAATTGGTTCAACAATACGAAAAAACTTTACAACAAGTAAAAACTTGGGCTGAAAAACATCCTTCAGTTGAAATCATGTACGTGAAACATCGTGATATTATCGACAATCCGTTTATGCAAGCAATGTTAGTCAATGACTTTTTGGAAGGTGGATTAACGGTTGAAAAGATGGCAAGTGTTGTTGATGGTAGTTTGTATAGAGAGAAAAGTAAGGTTTAAAAATCTTATTTTAAAAAATTCCAAGTTCCAATTTGTAATCAGATTTGATTATGAATTGGAACTTTTTTTATGCTACTGAAATCTTATCAATTCTTAAAAAACAATACATTTTTTTTCTAAAATCGTTAAATTTCGTTAAAGCAGAAGCCTGTTTTGAACTCATTTTTGAAATGTTCGTTAGGCGATAAATTTCATCAATTATGATGATGTGTGTATCAATATTAATAATCAAATAACAGTGTGTTCAATTATTTGTAAAAAAACGTAACTATTCAACACTTGTACTATTGTGCGTTTAATTGGGTTTAAAACCCAATTCTTTAGATGCAAAAGTGCAGAGAAATACTCGACTTTTCGAACTTCCGAGTTTTTCTTGATAATGTAACATCTATAAAATCGGATTTTAATTTAGTTTACTCCGATTTTTTTATCGGAGATTAAACTCACAATGCTGAACAGTTAAAAGACAATAAAATCAAATTAGTGAAGTGTTCAAAAGGTAAAATAGACTTATTACCTATTGCTTCCTACCTATTAATTAATATTTAATAATCAACTAAAAACATCATTTATTATGAGAATTAAAGTAACAATGTTACTGCTTTGTATGGCAGTAAGTAGAATTATATTGGCTCAAGACAACGTTGTCGTTATCAATAATTATGATAAAACAACAGAAAAAACTGTTCAAGTCGAAGAAGCGTATTTAGGTGTAAGTTACAGTCATATTAACAAATCAAAGGCTAAAAAATTAAATTTTGCGACTAAAAATGGTGCGTATATTACTCGTATTACGGAAGGTTCGGCAGCACAAAAAATTGGTTTACAAGCATTCGATTATTTGATAAGAGTTGGTGACAAACCGTTTTCAGAAGAATTGTCTTTTAGTAAAGTAATGGATATGATGAAGCCAAATCAATCCGTTGAAATAGAAGTGATTCGTGATGGTAAACCGATGGTGATGAATACCGTTTTGACGACTCGACCTGAAAAATTTAAAAATTTGTATGCTGGAAATTATGCTTTTTTGGGAATTACGCCAAGTCATAATGATGTTCCTAAAAATATAATGGGAACAAGAGTTGATGAAATTGTAGCGGGTTCTACAGCTGATGTAATTGGTATGGAAGGACAAGATATTGTAATGATGATTAATGATAATCCGATATTGGATTGGCATGATGTCGGAACGGCTTTGAAGAATACAGAAACTGGAAAGGAATTGAAGGTTGTTTTTTATAGAGAAAGTGAAAAGCAAACTTATGAAAAAATAGCAACAGCGGTTAAACATGGTAATGATCCGATTTTTGTGGAAACAGAAGAAGTTCTGCAAGATTTAGAAGCGTTTGTAGATGAAGTCAAAACGGTTACCGTTGATATGGTGAATGTTACACAAGATGAAGCAGATGATATGTTAGAAAATATGGACATCGAAATGCCAATCGACAACAATTTAGCGATTGAGGATTTACGCCTTTTTCCAAATCCTAATAATGGAATTTTTAATTTAAATTTCAACTTAGAAGGAACTGGCGATGTGAATATTCGTATTTATGCGGCTGATGGAAGAGTTGTTTATGAAGATAATGAAGGGAACTTTACGGGTGATTATTTGAATCAAATCAATATTTCTGATAATGCACAAGGGATTTATTTTTTGATGGTTCGTCAAGGAGAACAGACAATTAGTAAGAAGATTTTATTGAAGTAAGTTTTGATTATGGATTAATTTTACTACATCTATGACGCAGCACAAAGCTTCATACTTTGTGCTGCGATACAATTTTCGTAATATTTGATTTTTGGTTTTCATGAAAAAACATGTTGAAAAGTATTCCTTATAACATGAATATTTAACCTACTTTTTTGAAAAACATCACTATATTTTTACTATTTATTATGATAACAAGTTCTACAACGTGGCTCATATTCTTGTTTTTCGCCTAATAAAACCTCCGAATCGTCATCTACTAAACGATAAGAATGTGTTGCAAGATTGCCGCATTGTTGACAAATTGCATGTACTTTAGTGACATATTCTGCAACGGATAACAAGTTAGGCATTGGTCCAAAAGGACGACCTTTAAAATCCATATCCAAACCAGCAATAATCACTCGAATGCCTTTCAATGCTAACGCTTCACATACTTCTACTAACTGCAAATCAAAAAACTGTGCTTCATCAATACCAACTACATGAACGTCTTTATCCTTACAATAAGTCAATATTTCCATCGAAGCACTCACAGGAGTCGATTGTACCGTATTTGAGTCATGTGAAACAACTTTAGTATCATCATACCGTTTGTCTATTTTTGGTTTAAATATTTCAACCTTTAAGTTAGCAATTAATGCTCGTTTAATTCGTCTAATCAGCTCTTCTGTTTTCCCCGAAAACATAGAGCCACAAATCACTTCAATCGAACCGCTTTGACGGTTGGTAAAATGTGGTTCTAAAAACATGGTCGTTTTTTATTAACAATAACAATAATTCCCACAAACATAAAGAAATAAGCGAAAAGAACATTATAGTAAATGTAAGAAAAGTCATTCCGACAAAGTTTTAGTCTATACGTTTTGGAGTCTTGTCCCAAGGATTTAGTATTAAGTGTTTCTATTTTGGAATTAGTTATTACAGATTGCAAGTTGTGAGTTTGACGAATTGACAACACACCAAATTAATACTTTTAAAAAATTGGTCAGTTTAGATGAACTCATCTGGTGACTAATTCAAAAACTTATCCTATTTTAGCAGTATTTTGAAGAATTGAAATTTGCAAAAAATTATTATTTTCTTGCATACCAATTTTTCATTGTGTAATTTTGACACTAACAAACATTAATATATGAATTGGCAAAAAGCAAATCAAGCATTAGGGAATATAGAAAGATTGTTGCAAGTCTTTGAAACGTCGAAAAATTTATCTTCTATCGAAAGAGATTTATTACTTAGACGTATTCAAGATTTATATGAAATCATTTTAGAAAATGAGAACGTTGATACTAAAACAACGACTCCACCAATAACGACTCCAAAACCTGTGGTGCAAAAACCTCCTGTGATTGAAACGCCAAAAGTAGAAGAAAAGATAGCGTTTTCGAAACCAAAAGTAGAGTTACCAAAAGTAGAAGTTTCGGAGGAGAAAGTAATAATTGAAACTCCGAAACCAAAAGTGGAGTTACCAAAAGTGGAGATTCGTGAAGAAAAACCTATAATTGAAAAACCAAGGGTTGAGTTACCAAAGGTGGAAATTCCGAAAATTAAAATTTCAAAACCAAAACCAGAACCAGAACCAAAGCCTGAACCAAAAGTAGAAGTTCCTAAACCTCCAGTTACTCGTCCTAAAAGCCCAGTGATTGAAGAACGAACTTATGAGAAACCTGTTGTTACAAAAAAGTTTGATGAGGAAGAGACCGAAATTATTGAAGAGTTATTTGAATTTAAATCGGCTTCTGATTTATCAGAAAAATTAAGTACAAGTCCAATTCAAGATTTAACCAAGTCGATGAGTATCAATGAACGATTCATTACAATTAGTGAATTATTTAAAGGGAATAAATCAAAATATGATGAAGCCATTCACGAGTTAAATAACTTTTATAGCTTTGAACAGGCGAAAGCATATATATTGAATCATCTTATTGAGGAATATAATTGGACAAAGAAAAAGAAAATTAAATCAGCCAAAGCTTTCATCAAAAAAGTAAGGCGACGTTATTTATAATTGATAATGTATATAAATCGTAATTAAGTGCTTCGACAGAATTAACAAAATTTCACAAAATTTATAAAAAATTATATGTCGAAATATTTAAGCAAACTTACTTACTATAATCATTATTAAATATTAATTTAAGATATGAAAAAGATTGCTGTTTTTACATCAGGTGGAGATGCTCCAGGAATGAATGCGTGTATTCGTGCAGTTGTCCGTACAGCACTACATTATAATTTAGAAATATTAGGTGTTCGTAGAGGTTATGCAGGAATGGTTGATGGAGAGTTTATACCAATGAATTCTCGCACAGTAAGCAACATAATTCAAAAAGGTGGAACGATTTTACAATCTGCTCGAAGCGAAGCTTTCCGAACACCAGAAGGTAGATTACAGGCTTATGAAAATCTACAAAGAAGAGGAATCGGAGGTGTTGTAGCAATCGGTGGAGATGGAACATTTACAGGTGCAGATGTATTTTGTAATGAATATCCTGATATTCCTATCGTTGGTGTTCCGGGTACGATTGACAATGATTTGTATGGAACAGATTACACAATCGGTTATGATACTGCTATTAATACAGCAATGGAAGCAATTGATAAAGTAAAAGATACTGCGGATGCACACAATCGCTTATTTTTTATCGAAGTCATGGGACGAGATGCAGGTTTTATTGCAATGTATAGCGGAATCGCAACTGGAGCAGAAGCGATTTTAGTACCTGAATCAAAAACAGATATTAATAAATTAGTAGATAATTTACATCAAAATTTTAGAAAGAAAAAGACCTCAAGTATTGTAATTGTCGCAGAAGGTGATGACACAGGTGGAGCTTTTGAAATTGCTAAAATGGTCGAAGAACGATTCGATAAATACGATACTCGTGTAACGGTTTTGGGTCACGTACAACGTGGAGGAAGCCCAACTTGTATGGAACGAGTACGTGCGAGTCGATTAGGAATGGAAGCAGTAAAGGCATTATTGAATGGACAAAGCCAAATCATGGTTGGAGTAATTCATAAAGACATCGCTTATACTCCTTTCCAAAAAGCAATTAAACACAATCGTAAAATAGAACCAGTTCTGGCTCATTTGGCTCATGTACTTTCTTCTATTTAAAATAATATGCTTATCAAATAAAAAAGAGGTTGTCTCAAAAGTCGAATTTTATTATAAATATTATTTATGTTTATTTGTAATAAATTGAATTTAAGCTCACTAAAGTTTTAAATTTTAGTGAGCTTGTTCTTTTTCTAACTTTTGATACAACCTTTTCTTGAATAGTACAGGTTTTACTGCTTTACCAATTTCAAACTACGACTACCTAAATCCGTTGTAATTTTTGCTATATAAATTCCTTCTACAAAATCCATAGCTTTAATCACTACATTATGATTATTCGGTTCTACAAAAACTAACCGTTTTCCTTGTAAATCAAATACTTCGATTGATGTAATTTCTGTACCTTCAGATGTAAACCTCCATTCGCTATTCGTTGGATTTGGAAATACATTTAAATTTTCAAAATCTAATAAATTAGTAGCATTTGTCAAATCTGCTCCAAATTTCACATCATCAAAATAATATGTTTTTTCACCAGCCGCAGCACCGTCAGTACCAAAGTTGAAAAAGATAGAAGCCATATTATACGTCCAACCGTTTTGTAATCCAAAATTCAATGCAGCTGTTCCTGCAGCCTCATTAGCAAAATCAAACTCTAAGGTTTCCCACGCTCCAGCAACCGTTGTGTTCACTTGCGTTTCACAAGTTTGTGTTGCATCATTAGAATTTTCAACTTTCAAACGAACAGGAATTCCAGCATCAGGCGACCAAACTCTAACATTCATTTTTGAATCTGTCAATATCAATGGTAGGTTCGTAGCAAAACCAGCTGGCGTTCCGATTGTTGTACCAGCCGAAGAACCAGCAGTAACAGGTTTAATAACCTGAATCACATGATTATTGGCATCTACAGGATCGGTCACTAATGATGACATTGTATTATAAAAATCCGTTGTTGTATAATTTACATTTGCATCTTCAAACGTCACTGGAACATCTATTTGACTTCCGCCAAATGATTGCTCAACATCATCAAACAAGAACGTAGAGTTTGCAGAACCATCACCAACATTTCCATAATCGAACATAAATACGATTTCGTTAAAATTGGAAGCAACACCTGTAAAATCCCAAGTTAACATTTCCCAAGCACCTGAAACCGTTGTTGTTACGTCTCTTTCGTCTGAACCTGCACTTGATTCTACTTTTAGTTTCACAACCGTTCCTACAGGAGCTGTTGTATAAACTTTCATAGACATTACATTATCTGTTGAAAAATCAAGATTGCTGGCTAAAATAACTTTACTTCCAGACCAAATCGCACCACCATTTCTTACAATTTGTACAACGGTTGCACTTGTATTAATTCCACTTGATTGTGGATTAGGAATAACTGTCGCAACGCCACCATCAAAATCTGTAAAATCAGAAGTTGTAATTCCTGATTCAAAATAAAATGGTAATGATTGACCATAACTCATTGTAATTGTACACATCAAAATAAGTGTAATAATCTTATTCATAATTTAGTTTTTTATAATCTTATTAAATATTCCAGCTGGTTTTTATTGAAAAATAGATTGTTGTTGTTTCAATAAAAATGAAACTTGAATGTATAAGGTACTTAGAATAATCGAAACTTTATTTTATTTATAATAATAATTCACGTTTCGCTGAAACGTAAAATAGAAATCACAATTGCTAAATTTTGCTTCGCAAAATGCTTTTTTCACGCAGATTCACGCAGATTCACGCAGATTCACGCAGATTTTCTAATAATTGGTAGAAAAAATGGTTT
>JBGCFH010000260.1:0-1291 GCA_045106825.1 Saprospiraceae bacterium
CGAGTTTGTGTAACCGATAGTGATAACAATACACATTGTTCTAATATTAATGAATTTACAACGGCACCTGCTACGGCGACTCCTACTTGTAATTTGTCAATTAATGGAGGAAGTAGTACCACAAACTCTATGATAGTATCATTAGATGTAGCTGCCACAACACCTCAAGGTAATATTGCCTTAATGAGGTTTTCTAATAATGGAATCAATTGGAGTAATTATTACAATTACACGCCTGTTTTTGGTTCTTGGGGTTTAGCATCTTATGGCGGAAATCCAGTAATAGGTCAAAGTAGTACGGTATATGTTGAGGTCAAAGATAATTCTGGAAACACCTCACAATGTTCAGCTTCCATTTCTATTTCGACTGGTACACCAGGTTTCTTTTGGGTAAGAGATAAGAAATTTAGTAGCCTTAGATTAGCGAATGAATATGCTGTCGCTGGAGATACTATATATGCTACAGCAGGGTACTTTGATTTATCTTCGGAAGTTGATAATTCTCAATATAGTCCCAGTAATAACGTCGGGGTAGGTTTGAAAGATGGTGTCAGTTTAGTAGGAGCAGGACATGATAAAACGACTCTATTTTGGAATTATGCTTATGCGAGTTTAGTTTTAAATAACAATAACTTTGTTGCAGGATTAACATTATTAGGTTCAAGTAATTACTCTGGTTCAAGTCGTATAATTTGGGTTAATGGCAACAATTCAACTATAGCTTATTGTAAAATTAAAAATGGAGACAATCCAATTGAATTTTACTATAGCAATGGTGTTACTTATTCTAATAATACTTTTAGAAACAATATTTTTAGTAATCATGATGGTGGCATTCACTTGAGATATTGTGATAGCACTCTTTTTGTGAATAATATTCTTTATTTGATTGATGGGGTTCCGTTTTATGTAACATCACAAGCAAGTAATACAACTGTTTCAAATAATATTTTCTATCAAAATAATTTTGGAGGAATTAGTTTGAGTAGTTCTTCTTTAGGTTTGACTTATACTAATAATTGTCTTAATCAAACATACAATGGAGATCATAATACATCAAATGGAAATATTACTGCAAATCCAATGTTTGTGAATCCAAGTCTTGACGACTTTGGATTACAGAACAATTCGCCATGTATCAATAGTGGTACAAGTGTAATGATTCCTTATGCAGGAACTGCTCCAGAAATGGGTGCTTATGAATATCAAGCAACAGGAAGTATTAATTTATCATCTAATATTGCTGGAACAAATGTTAGCTCTATAAAACCTGACGGAACAACATCTAATC
>JBGCFH010000261.1:0-6657 GCA_045106825.1 Saprospiraceae bacterium
ATTTATCCTTAAAATCGGAGTTTTATCTTTTTTGCCAACTTCTTGAACGGAGTAATATCTAAAGAATCGGATTTTAACCTGCTGCGTCCCGAAACCTCGGGGATTAAACGCAGAATTTCATAGATACTGAGTAGTTACGAACAATCAATTTAGTTTCTTACAAAAGTTTTAATTTAAAAATTCGTTGTTGCGAGTTACAAGTTGCGGGTTTTGTCAGATTAGGATTCCAATCTATATAAAATTAAAAAGAGCAAATATCGTATTTTTACGTATTTGCTCTTCTTTTTGTTTTTCCCCTTCATTTTCACCTATTCCTTAGCCTTTACTTCTGTGTCTGTTGCACCATTTTCTGTTTGTGCAATCACATGATTACTTAATCCGATTTTCGAGTTATTCTGAATCCTCGGGACGAGTTCAAATAATACTCGAATTGGTCTTATTTTCATTTTAAATAATGGTTTAGTCAAAATATAGAACTATTCGAGTATCAATTCATATCACGAAACTCAGAACCCGCAATTTGAATTATTTATAATAATGGTTTAACATCAAATCAACATTTTTCGTTATAAATCATAGTATCTTTGTATTTCATTGCATACACTGTTTAAACTATTACAAACATGAAAAAACAAAACTTACTGATAATCAGCATTTTAACAATGTTATCTTTGACGGCTTGTGTTTCTAAGAAAAAATACTTACAAATGGAGCAAAGCTATGTCTATACCGAAAATGCTTTACAGAATGCAAACGAAAACCTTAAAATGTTGGAAGCTGATACCGCTTACTTAGGTCAAGAGTTAAGAAGTAGTCTTCAAAAATCGAAAGATTTAGAAGAATATAATAAGTATTCTCAATCTACAATGTCCAAAAAGTTAAAGGAATTAGAACTAACTTTGGCTAAAAAAGAATTTGCACTTCAAGGTCGTGATAAGTATTTGAGTGAACAAGCAGATGAGTTGACTGCTAAAGAAAAACAATTAGGACGAAAAACCAAACAATTGGAAGAAGTCCAAGTTTTGATTAATCAACAAAATGCGGTTTTAGATACATTAAATAGTATTTTGACCAGAACTTTAGAAAATTTTAATGACGAGGAACTAACTGTCGTCACAAAAGGGGAAAAGGTCTATATTTCTATGTCAGATAATTTATTATTTCCGAAAGGAAGTATTGCGATAAGCAAAAAAGGACAAGAAGCACTAACAAAATTAGCCAGTGTTTTAGAACAACAAAATGATATTATTATTACCGTCGAAGGACATACAGATGACAAACCTTTTAAAGGTAGCGGAGCTAAAGACAATTGGGATTTAAGTGTTTTAAGAGCAACCTCGGTTACTAAAATTTTGGTAAAAAATGGTGTTTTTGCCTGGCGAATTATTCCAAGTGGAAGAGCAGAATTTTCTCCAATCGTAGAAAATATCACAGAAGAAGATAGACAAATCAACCGCAGAACGGAAATAATTCTCGAACCAAATATGAGACCATTGTTGAAACTTTTGGAAAGAAGAATTTAAGATTATATGACTGTATCGCTTCGCTAAATTGTATGATTGTTTTTGATAAATTTTATTTGAAAATAATTTATTAACAATCACACAATCACACAATCAATCAGATTTGAAAAGATATATCGGAATTGACCCAGGAACGAATATTATGGGTTATGCTATTATTGAGGTGAATAAAAAAAAGGTGAATATTTTGACGCTTGGCGTTTTGAAGATGAGTAAATTGCCAGATCATCAACAAAAACTCAAGATGATATTTGAGCGTATTCAATCCTTAATAAAGGCATACAAACCAAACGAAATGGCGATTGAAGCACCGTTTTTTGGTAAAAATGTCCAGTCGATGCTTAAACTCGGTCGAGCTCAAGGTGTTGCAATGGCAGCAGCTATTGTGAATGATGTTGAGGTCACTGAATATTCGCCAAAGCAAATAAAACTTTCGGTTACAGGTTCTGGAAGTGCGTCAAAGGAACAAGTTGCTGCGATGCTTAAAACGATTATCGGCTATGATTTCACAGTCGAATACTTAGATGCAACAGATGCTTTAGGTACTGCGGTTTGTCATCATTTCAAATCTGGTTCAAAACTAAAAACTGGTAAACAATTCAAAGATTGGTCAAGCTATTTAGCTGCAAATCCTAAGAAAAAGAAGTAGGTTTTGACCAAATATTAAGGTTGTCTCAAAAGCCAAGAATTATTACCAATAGTATCTATTTTTATTTGTAATAATTCTTGGCTTTTGAGACAATCTCTTTCTAAGTACTTGAGCAGAAGTAAGCACGTAATTATAACGAAGTAATTTTTTTGTTCTACGATTTTAAAAAATGTGAGTATAGCCGAGCTACATGTCCCGATTACTCGGGATTGAAGAAGTAGAACGGAAAAAGTACGAGTTAGAATACGTGATTATTTTTGTTCAAGTACTTATTTTAAATAGAAAAATCATAACACCAACAATCGCCAAACACGTTCATCAGCTTGAATAATATAAATTCCCGAACTTACACTTTCCAACTTCATATTCGTAGCATTCACTTCGCCATCAAACTCCAAAAACTCAATTCTTACCATACGGCCTTGCATATCAAATACCTGAAAAGTCATATTTTCGGTCGTTCCACCAAGCGTAATTATATCAGAAGGTTGAGCAGGATTTGGAAACAAAACAGGTGCAACAACACTATCTTGTGGTTCTGGAGGTGTTATGACAGTATCTTGTGGTTCTTCTGGTTCAATCGGTTTTAATGAAAAATACGGAACAGCAAAATTAAAAGCCTTGATTCCAATTTGTTCACCCATCAAGCGACCATTAATATCATCCGCTGGTGGATGAATTCCTCCCCAAATCCGTGATAAAGAACACTGATCAGATGCATCTCGATAAGTTGCCCATTCTAAAACAACATCAACGCTCGGCCCTTCTTCAAAAACTAAAAACTCATTTTTGTAAGCGATAAATTCCCCAACACCACCAGGAAAAAACTCATCTCCTGTAAGCAACGTCATCGCTTCGGCAGCAGCTCTCGAAAAAGTCGAATGACCAGAAACATAACCTGCAAAAGGTGGTGTCACAAACGAAATTCGTTGATACGGCATCCAATCTTCCGCCAAAATCCAATCGACTCCAGCAGCATCTATTTCTGTATCAATAATATAAGGATGACCTCGCCAAGCATACAATTTTATCTTTCCGACATGCTGATTATTTACACCAGCCAAAGGATCACCAACTTCTACTAATTCTATATAATTTTCAATCAAAAGAATACCTGCAACATCATAATTTGGTAAACTCGGGTCAGAACTTTGTCCACGTTCTGCCATGTAGCGAAGTGCCGAAATCGGTCGAATATAATCGTACCAACCTTTTACGCTCCAAGCCGAAATCGCAGCATCATGCATTGTTCCGCCAAGGATAAAGTAAGATTTCACGTCCCATTCTAAGTTATCCAAAACTTGACCTTTTCCTTCTAATTTTTTTTGTAATAATGAATCGTCATTGACTTTATTCAGAATCGTAAACCAATGTCCTGGAGGTGTTTCGCTGTCTGGACCATCTGCCCAAAACTCTGCTAAAACTCTCGCATAATCACCACGAGGAACGATTTGTGGCGGATAAGGTTGTGCTGTAATTGGGTTTTCGTCCCAACCTTCGCCGATGTCGCCACCTTCTAAGGTTTTATAAAAATTCTCATAATCTGAAAAATCCGTTGGCATATCTAAAATATTGATATTGCCAATACCAGCTGGTGAAATATCCCAAAGTACGCTGTCATTCGGTGTCAAATGTGATGACCAAATAGAAACCAGCGAAAAATTCCATTTATATAAATCGCTTTCTAATGTAGAATTTATGGTATCTAAATACGGAGGTTGAGCTGGTTCATGAAAAACATAATACATATTTCCATTACGACTATTAATGCTTCTTACATCATTAGTTAATGAAAATGGTATCACATTTCCCCATTCTGGACTTAGGAAATCTGGTGTATTTCCTTCAATTAAATTTCCTGATTGGTCAATAAACGTTTCAAAAGTCAACGGTTGCCAACGATTCGGATTAACGATACTATCAACGCCACCTGAAAGTTGTGTATTTAAAGGTATATTAACGGGTTCGTAAAAATTATTCGCATAATCCTGCGATTCATTTGAGCCATCTTGCAGCCCAAAATCAATAATCGTTTGAGCGATATAATTGCCTAAAGCGGCTGGTTCACCAGTGCTGTAATCAACCGAAGAGTTATTACTATCGTAACCTAATTCGTTCATTAGCATGAGCGTCAAATAGTTCATTTCAGCGAAAGCTGGAGAAGTCGCAAAACGATGATTTAACAATCGAAACATCGCAAAACTAATCGTTTCGTCAATCGCTGAATCTATCGAAATATTTGGCGTAAAAATCACTGAATCACTACTGAATCCATCAATTGTTTTTCCTATTAAATAGGTTCTTGCAGTATCGTCATAAATTGCCCAGGCATCGTACATCGCTACACTGGTGTGAAATAAGTTTCGAGCATGAACGGTCGGACGTGCAAAATCTCGACGAATCGAGTACAACAAGGCTTCATTCCAGAGTCGAGCAATAGATTGTGTACTATCCATTTCAACAAGTGATAAATCAACCTCAACCGTTGTCACTTCACTCGCACAAGTATTAAATTCCTTCACGGAAATCGAACCAGAATCTGCTAAATGCCACAACACTTCGGCTGTTGCTGTTCCTTGTCCTGATACAACTTCGCCATTCTTAACTTCCCAAAAGTAAGTGCTGCCAATTGTTTCTGTACAATTGTAAATCTCTTTTTTTAGATAACCAGAATTGAAATTTCCACTAATAGGAATAGAAGGTAAATACGTACACGAACCATCACTTACGGTTGCATTCGGATTGTAAGTACACGAGTTTGAATCGGTACAACCATAAACTTTATTATTTTGTAAATTGAGAATCGTCGCTTGATTTCCTTCTATAAGTTGAATATATTTATTGATAGGAAGATTATAGAATTTTTGATGTGTTCCTAAATCCCACTTGATTTCCACACTATCAATAATTGGTGCATTTCCGACACCAAAATGAACACCTTGCAGACTTTGTGAATGCAAATTTGCACCGATATAAAACCGATGTTGTGCATTACCATTTGTCCAAATCGTAACTTCACTTCCCAAGCCATCACGATTAGAAATCGTGCCTTTAAGTTGAAAACTCACCCAATTTGGTTCGTTTGCGGTATCGCCAGTCGTTGTTTTATTTTCATAAAAATAAGGTTGGTCGTCCATGTTTGATACAATCAAATCTATATCACCATCGACATCATAATCAAAGGCATTCAAACACATTGAATTAGAAAATTCATTAACCCCTTTCGACGCAGAAATATCATTAAATTTATTTTGTCCTTCAATATGAAGATTTTGAAAAAGGTAATTATACTTTCGATTTGGATGAATGTTAAAATCATTAAGGTAACCATTGGCAACAAACAAATCTTCATCACCATCTAAATCAAAATCTGTAAGGGATGCTGACCAAGCCCATTCTGTATTAAAAACTCTGACAGTATTGGCAACATTAATGTAAGTAGTTCCTGTAGATTCTAATAAACGGTTTTCGCTAATATTACTAATAAAAATATCAAATTCGCCATCATTATTATAATCTCCAATGACTGTTCCCATATCGTCACCATCTAAATTTAAAGCATATTGTACGCTTTTTTCTGTAAATGTTCCATTAGGGTTTTGGACAAATAATTCATTAAAATCAAAATCATTGGCTAAATAAATATCCCAAAGTCCATCATCATTGACATCAATCGGTGTTGCCATCCAAGTATAATTCTTTGATCCTTCGATGCCTAATTGAGTTGCTCGTTCTATAAAAGTGCCGTTTCCTACATTTTCATAATAATAGTTTTGTGAACAAAATCCCCAACGACTGACGTATAAATCCAAAAAGCTATCACCATTAAAATCCCACCATAAAGCCGAAGTATAATAACAACTATCGTTAGCATTCTGAAAACCAGCTTGATTCGTCACTTCTACAAATGTTCCATTGCCTTGATTACGAAATAGTTGTAATCCTTGAAAATTAGTTAGAAATAAATCCGAAAAACCATCATTATTATAATCGCCCCAAGATGCACCCATTTTTACACCATAACTTTGTCCCGGCCCAATAATATCACGATTATATAAATTGTGTAAACCAGCACTAATACTAACATCTGTAAATGTGCCGTCATTATTGTTTTGCATTAAACGACTCCAAGTTGTTGGTTGTACAGCGTCATAATCCAATTTAGAAACTACAAAAACGTCCAAATCTCCATCGTTATCATAATCCGAAGTCGCAATACCTTGCGTACTATGAAAAATATCGAAGCCAGAAGTTTGTTCAATTCTATCGAAAGTTTGAGCATTTACCCACAAAGCAATCACTAAAAATATAAATGTAAAATTATGCTTCATATTTGATATAAAATCAGCCATTCTCGGTTTAAAAAATTTTATAATGCGTTTTATAAAGAATTGATGCTTTTAATGACTTTTTTGCTTAAATAAGAACATTCGACAGGCGATTTTAAATCGAATGTCGTCAACTTAAGGAAAAGAACTAAGTTTT
>JBGCFH010000262.1:0-5494 GCA_045106825.1 Saprospiraceae bacterium
GATTCTAACAAAAAACCGTATCCATTACAAGAATGAATACGGTTATAAAACCTTTTTCTTATGAAAGCAATACTTTTTAGTTGATCATATTATTTGATTCGACTTTTTCTATAACTTCATTAAAGTATAAAAAGTCATTCCTTTTCGAGATTTAGCGACTTTTCCATTCTTTTCGATTTTCCATTTGTTGTGAAATGAAAAGGAGGATGATTCTTCTTTAAGGAAAATGGTTTCATTTTCAACTTTCCATTTTCCTTGTATATCAATCTTTTTTTTAGGATTTGAAAAGTCTTTATAGATAAATGAAAAATCTTCATTTAACGTTAGTTCAATAACATTCGGATTATTGTTCGTAACACCATACGTTCCGACAAAACTATTGGTAGATGCTACAAATGAAAACGAGGTTATCACAAAAAATAAAACAAAAAATCCAAGTGTTTTAAAAAATATATCCATGTCTTTGTGAAATTATTGATTACTTAATGTCTAATTTACCATTAATTTGCCACTATCCAAAATCAAACCTTCAGCTTGAATTTGATAAAAATAAATACCAGTTGTTAATCCATTTTTATCCAAAATCATTCGACTTTCGCCGTTTGATTGAATGGTTTTTATAGTTTGTCCTATTGTATTATAAACCGTTAACGTCATATTTTTATATCGTTTATCTGTTTCGACTTCAATAGTTGTCTGTTCAGAAAATGGATTAGGAAAAATCTTGACGTTTGCCAATTTATCTTTAATCGGCTGTGTTGATACGGTCTGAATAAAAAATTCACCGACTGTATGAAACGTAGTATTAGTAATAATAGGAGCGTTAAAATCGAAGAAAATATCTGCCGAATTCTCAATGACTGTCCCCAAAGGATTATTCGCTTTTTGTCCGATACGGAAGCGAACAAACCCATGAGATTCTTGTTCATTGGTGTTGGAATCCGGCAGCATAATATTAAGGAATAGGAACTTAAGTATCTTGCCGTCTTCGATGCTTAATGAAAACGGATGACTGCTGCCCTGGAGTTTTAATGTGGACAAATCCAATGCATCCGTATCAATTTCATCTTCGACGATAACATTAAATGCTAAATATGTACCTGTATTTTGGAAACGAATCATATACTCGATTTCGTCACTTCTTCTGATATAGTGATTATTTCCGTAGCCTACAGGAAAGCCTTGTTTGTCGTTCGGATCATACGAACCGACATTCTCTAAACAATCAATATCAATGTAGTTTTTACTATCATTCAGTGGAAACTGATTAATCGGAATACTCAATGTAGAATCAACATGATGACAGCCGAAAGCAAAATCAGATACTTCATAATCTGCATTTGGATGCGTAAATTCTTGCTTTGCTCTCAAAACATAAACCGTATTCGGAATCGCAGGCATTGTCCAAGAAGTATCGTTTCCTGGTGGCAATTGAAACATTCCTTGATGTTGTAATATCTGTTCTTCGATAACATGATACTGACGTGCTTGAGTCATCGCTTGTGTCCCAATATTTTCTATTTTGAACTCCACCATATTGTTCCCAATACAATTGACTTCTGCATTAACCTCCGCATCTGTCCAAACTGTATTGTTTGGTAAACAAATTTGTTGAGGAAAAATATTTGCTTCTACACAGTGTGCTTGACCCAAAGTTGCACTACAATTGACTGTTATATCTATCGTGAATTGACCCGTTTGATTGATGTTCAAATCACCGATAAAGAAAGTGTAAATATTCCCGTTTTGTGTATAAGGAATCGAAGTTGTATCTACCGTTATGAAAGTATCAATTTCTACATCAATATAAACACCTGATTCTGAAAGTGTTCCATAATTGGCATAGTTCACATAATACGTGCTTGAAAAACAGCGAATTAAAATCGGATTCGTAATCGTTACATTCAAATCTGAACAATCAATTGTAGATTGTAAGCCAACATCATATAGTGCTGTACTATCTTTTGGCAAAGACACAAAAGGCGAGAAACAACCTGTCCAATAATTACTAAAAGTAATCGGTTGAATCTGATAAACACCTGGCGGTACAGCAACCGAATAATTGCCCAAAGTATCTGTAATCGTATAAGTTGTGTCTGTTCCTCGTACGGCACGTACCAAAATCGGTGCGTTTAGGTTTACTTCATTCGCATCATAAGCACAATTATTATTCGCATCATGATAAACAGTTCCATGGATAATATTAGTAAATGTATTTCCCATAGAATCAATCATCGCAGCATAAATCTTATCGCCCGAAACAGTTGTTGTCATTCCTGCTACAAAGAAGCGATTGTTGTCTACTTCCATGATTCGTTGAAAATGAAAACCTTGTGTCGTTGTACCAAACTGTTCCAGGTATACCTTATCCCAGATGATTGTTCCGTTGAGATCTAACTTCGTGATTGCAGCTTGATTCGCATTATTTGCGGCTTGTCCACAGACCAAAATCTCATCATTATTCGTCAAGATCAAGTCGTAAACATGTGTTTGCGATATTGGCTTTCGCCAAATTTCGTTTCCTGCAACGTCCGTCATTACGACAACGGTTTGATATTCATTCGTTGTACTATTATATTCTCGAAAGCTAAAAATCAACTCACCAATAAACGTTTTGGCTAATGTTCGTTCGCTATCTGCCCAACCTATTTCTCTTGTAGGCGTGTAGTTTTTTGCCCAAATGAAATGACCATTTGAAGATAATTTCATCGCTCGAACATAACCAGTCGAATCTACCGAAACTTGAGAAAGCAGTGATAACGTACCATCAAGATGTTCTACAATTTCTTTCCCATAATACGTATACGGCAAACCATAAGAAGGTGCTAAACTAAAGTGACTGGCTCTCCAAATAATGCTACCATCGGTATAATCAAACTTGATAAGCTGAATTTCGTCGTCATTATTATCATACAATAACACTAAAATATTATCATCACTCAATTGTTTTACATCATTTACGATATATTGCGAACCAAAAGAAAATAAATAGTCGTGACGTTGTGCCCAAATCGTATCCAGATTTGCATCTAATTTTGCAATATGCAGTTGTTGATAAACAGAAGTTGGCTGATTCGAGTTATTGTTATTATCATCAAATAAAATAAAACTACTATCTGCCGTAATAATCAAATTGTCTTTAGAAAAATTCTCTAATCCAACCACCGAGTTAATCACGCCAATATCATTAATCGGTTGCCAAGTCGAATTTCCTAACGAATCAATTTCTAATAAATGCGTATAACCTTCACTATACACCGCCATATTTCCATTCGGCAATTCATCAATTGTAACGTGCGAGTTAATAAATTGACCAACTGGAGGTGTGTATAAATAATCCCAATGTTGTCCCACTAAATTCATTGAATTTAGTAAGAAAGCGAAAATGATAATACTTGGTAAAAATATCTTTTTCATAAAAATTAGGATTTTATCGCATTTTATTGATTTATACAATCAGTCTATCTTGTAATGTTTTCATGTTTAGTTGTATTAAATAGTAACTTAACTATGATTTGATATTACAAATGTAGATTAAATGATTATAAAATACAGTTACATTTTTTTAAGTTTGTAATTGTGTAAATACGATTATTGTTTTAAATAATATTGATAATCAGTTATTTATGGTTTTTTAATTGTTAATTTGTAATTTTTTTATGAAAAACACACCATTAAGTTTATATGTTTTTTCATTAAATAATACAGAAATTGATCAATTTCGATTTTGGTTAGCTTCTCCTTTATTTAATAATCGATTAGAATTAGTGCAATTGTTTGATTGGATAAACAAATTTAGGCAAAAAAAGACAGATGAAAAATTCACAAAACAAGTTGCTTTTAGTTACTTATTCCCTAATCAACAATACGATGACCAACAACTGCGACATTTAATGTCTTATTTATTACAACAATTGCGACAGTTTTTGATTTGGCAATCTTTACAACAAAATGAAATCGAACAACAACTTTTATTATTAAAAAACTTGCAGCAACGAGGTTTAGGAAAATCTTTTGAAAAACAACGAAAAAAAACCATCAAAACTTTAAAAAAACGAACTTTACCCAATGAACAATTTTATTTTTACGAATACCAAATTCAAGTTAAGCAATATCAGTTTTTGAGAACACAAAGCCGTGAAACTCAAATGACTTTAAGGGAAATCGCTTCGACTTTTACAACCTATGCTATTGCTAATATTTTGAAATGGCATTGTAGTATTTTGACACACAAATCAACTTCTAAGCCCGAATATGATATTTCTTTTTTAGAACAAATATTGACTTATTTAGAACATGGATTTTATCCGAATATTCCTGCGATTCAGATTTATTACCAAACGTATCAAGCACTAACAACAGGAGATGAAACGAATTATAAACAGTTGAAAGTCTTGATTTTAGAAAATTTTCAAGCGTTTCCAATTAATGAAATTCGAGATATTATTTTATTAGCCATCAATTATTGTATTCGATGTTTAAACAATGGAGAAGCGAACTATTTGAAAGAAATTTTTGAATGGTATAAAATGGGTTTGCGTGAAAATATTTTTATTATCAATGGTAAATTATCTAGATTTACCTACAACAATATCATCATAGCAGGACTAAAACTAAAGGAATATGAATGGGTCAAAGACTTCATGGAACAATACAAAAATTATATTGAAAATGCTTATCAACACGATACGTATTATTTCAATTTAGCCCTTTGGTATCAGTTTCAAAATCAATATGATGCTGTTCAAGAACTTTTATTACAAGTGACCTTCAAAGATGTTCTTCATGCTTTACATGCCAAACGGATTTTACTGAAAATCTATTATGAAACAGATGCAGAAAAGGCATTAGAATCATTGTTAGATAGTATAAAAATCTACTTATATCGGCATAAGAAATTAGGCTATTACAAGGATAGTTACCTCAAATTAGTAAAATATACCCAAAAACTCGTTCGCCTAAACCCTTATGATAAAAATGCTAAAAAAGAATTGCGTCAAGCAATTGAAAATGAAAAATCGCTATTGGAGAAAGCTTGGTTTTTGGAGCAGATTTGATAGTATTGAAAATTATAATTCGATATGTAAATTTTTAATATATATTTTTAAAAAGTATTTAAAATAATGTTTTTTTATAAAACACTGTTTATCAAAATTTAAAATATAATGATTTTTAAAATTTAAAAAAAGGCAACTTTTTAGTGTGACATTCAATGATTTCATGGGATTAAAATACAACGATTACAATTACCCAACAATATATTATTTAAACTATAAAAAATCATTATGAAACGAATGTACACTTATTGGGTAATACTACTATTACTTGGTATATCAAATCAAATCAATGCACAATGTAATGGCTTAACAACCCTTACAACAACAACTGGCACAATCTCAGATGGTAGTGGACCAGGCGTAAATTATCAAAATGGCCAATCTTGTCAATGGCTCATACAACCGACAGGTGGAGGAGTAATTTTATTATCTTTTTC
>JBGCFH010000263.1:0-27963 GCA_045106825.1 Saprospiraceae bacterium
CTTCCTTTAGGTTATTCTTAAAATCTTTAATTATCATTGTATTGGATGTTGTTTTTTAAAAGGTACAAGATACCTTTTGCAAACAACTTTTGGTACAACTCACTATTTTTTAGTGAGTTGATACCTTTTTGAATTCTTCAAATTAATCTAATTAAGAGTCAAATATAAATAGATAAAAAAAGATTTGATAAATCTATTGTAATGAATACAAAAAAGATTAATAATTACTATATTGTGAGAAGAGCAAAAAATAACATTTTTTTTGTTGTTAAGTATTTTACAACAACTTACATATTTAAAAAATATAAAATTGACTTTAGATAAAAACAAGTTACCCCAATATATTGAGCATACTATATTACAATCAAATGTAGAAATAGAAGCGATAAAAAACTTATGTTATGAAGCAATGAATCATCAGTTTTATGGTGTTTGTATTCCACCTTATTTTGTAAAATATGCTGGTCAGGTATTAGATAAATCACCTGTGAAAGTAGTAACGGTGGTTGGGTTTCCGATGGGATATTCGACAACACCTGCGAAAGTAGAAGAAGTCAAAAAAGCATTGCACGAAAGAGCGGATGAAGTTGATGTTGTTGTCAATGTTTGTGCGATTAAAAATAAAGATTGGGGTTATATCCGTAATGATATACAAAGTGTAACAGCAGCGGCACATATTCAAGGTCGTGTAATTAAAATAATTTTAGAAACTGCCTTGTTAAATGATGAAGAAATCAAACGAATGTGCGACATTTGCAACCAGAACATGGTTAACTTCGTCAAAACGGCAACTGGATTCAATCAAGTGAATACATCGCCCGAAGTTATTCGATTATTGAAAGGATATATTGATAAAGATATAAAAATAAAAGCCTCTGGAGGCATCAAAACAACAGCACAAGCTTTAGCTTTGATAGAAGCTGGTGCAAGTAGAATCGGTGCATCTCGAAGTTTACAAATCATAGGAAAATGAAAAAACTAATTTTAATAGCAATATTCGGATTTTTAACACAATTTGCTACAGCACAAGGTGTCATTAATATTAATCAAGATGCAACGCTGGAGTCTGCATTAGAAAAACATAAACAAATCAATCGTAATACTGGAAAAGTTGATGGTTGGACTGTGATGATTATGTCTTCAACAGATAGAACTAAAGTCACGAATACAAAAGCAGCATTTTTGAGAACGTTTCCAAGTATTCCTGTAGATTGGGAATACACTCGACCGTTTTTCAAATTAAGAGCTGGTGCTTATGCTTCTAAGTTAGAAGCTGCGTCGCTATTAGCACGTATCAAAACACAATATCCGAGTGCTTATATCGGTCGAGCGAAATTTTCTCCGAGAGAATTATTGTAATATAACTTCTATCTTATTGTTATTATTAAAATGAGGATTTTGCTTAACGTGAAGTCCTCATTTCATTTGTCTAATCACTAATCACCAAAATAATGAAAATTGGTTTATTTTTCGGTTCTTTTAATCCTATACATATTGGACATTTAATTATCGCAAATCATTTTGTAGAATATGGTGATTTGGACGAAATTTGGTTAGTCGTCTCACCTCATAATCCGCATAAGAAAAAAGCAACGTTGGCGAATGATTATGATCGATTAAATTTGGTAAATTTAGCGATTGAGGATAATTTGAAATTGAGAGCTTCTAATATCGAATTTAATCTACCAAAACCTTCTTATACAATTGATACATTAACGTATTTATCCGAGAAACATCCAAATAAGGAATTTACTCTACTGATGGGTGGCGACAATTTGAAAACCTTATATAAGTGGAAAAATTACGAATTAATCTTGCAAGATTATTCGATTTACGTCTACCAACGTCCTGAATATGATTTGGGTGATTTGCAGCATCACGAGAAAGTGACCATTTTTAATGCTCCTTTGATGTCGATTTCAGCAAGCTTTATCAGAAAATCACTAAAAGCAGGAAAGTCAATTAAATATTTGGTTACAGATAATGTCTTAGAATATATAGAAAGTAGTAGAATGTATCGTTAGAAATGATTTAAAAATTAAAGCGATAACCAATGTTAATCATTGATAATACTTCCGTTTCATCAATGTCTGCTTGATAACGATAATAAACACGTAGTAGATGGTTTGTATTCAAAACTTTATAACTCACTCCTAAATCAAAACGTAAACGGTCAAAATTATAATCCGTTCCTTTTCCTTGATTAGAATAAAATGATTCTATAGCAGAATAAGCTTTTAAGTTATTGGTAAGTAGCTTATCGACAGTAAACCGAGGACGCATCTGATAAGTAGAGATTGAGGACGTTTCTGTTAATTTTCGTAATTTATGTTGAACTCGAAAACGTGTTCCAAGAGAAATTCCTAATGCTTCAACCTTTAATTTTTTGTAGGATGTTTCAAAATAGACTCTCTGTTGAGAAGTTTTGAAAGTAGATTTGAAGCGATAGTATAATCCAAAAGAAAGATGTTTGTTGACTTTATGTGTAAGCCCTGCATCAATGAAACGAGGCGAAAACATTGGCATTGTGCTGTAATAACTGATTTTTACTTTTGCTGAAAAACTTTGAGGTAACTCTTTTGTGATATGTACGTTTGACCAAAGCATCTGCTCACTTGCTTCCTGCTGTCCGTAGGCAGCAAAGGCAACAATCGAGAATAAACATAATAATATGTTTTGCTTTGAACGCATTGGTATAATTAGTTTTAGGTGAAATTATCATAGAATTGAATATTGTTTATATTAATAATGTGACACAAAGGTAAGTAAATTCTTTTTTTTGATGTCACAAAATTACAATATTTTTTTATTTTAATGTTTCTCTTACTATGACTATACTACAATTTTAAGCGTTTTTTTGCTGTCATGCAAAAGAATTATCATTATTACAAATCAATTTTTAAATAAAGTGTGACAATTTAAATATTTTTAATATAAATTTATTATATATTTAACTTGTTGATAAAAAATAATTAATGTCACTTTTTTAATAAAAAAATAATAAAATTGTAATTAATTAATGACATAGTTTGTTATTATTTTTATATCAATAACGCTTTAAGTGATTAAAAAAGATGAAATTTTTCTAATCGTGACAAAAACAGCAATAAAAAAAAATATTTTTTAAATTTTTTCTTATGAATACTGAAAAAATACGACTTCAAACTGATTTAGCGGCTCAAGTAATTGTTCCAAATCAAAAAGAATTATCATATCAACCGACAACAAATGATTATATTTTTTCATTTGATATTCAATATGAAAATAATTATGGATATGTTGCAATTGATATTGTACAATTTCCTAATATTAAGGTAGGAACGTTTACTCATAAGGCTTCTGTCACACACGAATACCAACCTGGCTTCTTTTCTTTCCGTGAAGGCCCTTTACTTTTAGAGGCTTTGGAAGCGTTCAAAACTATTGTCACAGATATAGTTTTTCCGAACTTATTAATCATTGATGGACATGGAATTGCACATCCACGAAAATTTGGTGTTGCTTCTTACCTTGGCGTAAAAACTGGTTTGCCGACTATCGGTGTCGGGAAGCGAACACTATTAAAATACGATGGCGAATTGGCAGAAGCCAGAGGAAGTACGTTACCAATCTATTTAGATGATGAAATCGTTGGTAATGTTTTAAGAACACAAGACAACACAAATCCTGTTTTTGTAAGTAATGGACACAAAGTACATTTAGATATTGCGTGCGATATTGCGTTGCATTTTGCTGCCAATTATAAAAACTTAGATACGATTCGTAGAGCAGATATGGCTGCAAGAGCTTTTGCAAAAGGAGAAATGGAAGAAGGATTTTTTAAGTATAAGGTATAAAGTGTAAGATGTTTTTCAAAAATAAAAAGGCAGCAAACCAACGTTTGCTGCCTCCAATTTTATTGGAAATAATATCTTTAAACCATTATATTACATTAAAACGTATTAACAATTAACAGTTCATAATTAACAATTCTCTATAAATCCAACAACATCGCAGTCGGATCTTCTAATCGTTTAATCACTTTCACTAAGAAAGAAACGGCACTACTTCCGTCAATCACTCGGTGATCATAAGACAATGCTAAATACATCATCGGACGAATTTTTACTTCGCCATTTACTTCCATCGGACGTTTTTTAATCGTGTGCATTCCTAAAATAGCCGATTGTGGACGATTGATAATTGGAGTCGATTGTAACGAACCAAAAACACCACCGTTTGTAATCGTGAATGTTCCGCCACGCATTTCTTCCAAACCTAAGTTTCCGTTACGTGCTTTTACCGCAACTTCTTTGATTTTGTACTCAATCTCGTGGAATTTCAATGATTCTGTATTACGAATCACTGGAACAACCAAACCTGTCGGAGTAGAAACAGCGATTGAAATATCTGCATAATCGTGATAAATCAATTCGTTGCCATCTAAAATCGCATTCACGTCAGGCATTTCCATCAACGTCATTGCACAAGCTTTTGAGAATAACGACATGAAACCTAACTTGATACCATATTTCTCTACAAATCGCTCTTGATATTGCTTACGCAATGCCATTACGTTTGTCAAATCCACTTCGTTGAAAGTTGTCAACATCGCTGTTTCGTTCTTTGCTTCTACCAAACGAGCGGCGATTGTACGACGCATTCTTGACATTTTCTCACGACGAGAACCTCTACTGAATGATTCCGTTGAAATAACTGGTGCAGCTGGAGTTTCTTTTTTCGGAGCAGGTTTTTCTGCTTTTGGAGCGGGAGCATTTTTCTTCGCTTCAACGGCTTTTTGAACATCTTCTTTTGTGATTCGTCCATCTTTGCCTGTTCCTGTAATATCAGCAGAAGTCAAACCATTTTCTTTCATCATTTTCTCCGCTGCTGGAGAAGGATGTCCAGTTGCGTAAGTTTCTTTACTTTCTGCTGGAGCTGATTTTTCAGCTACTTTTTCTTCTGTTTTTGGAGCGGCTGTTTTTGGTGCATTTCCACCGGATGCTGCAACACTTGTATCAATTCGTGCGACAATTGCTCCGATTTCTAAATCATCATCTTCTGCTGCAACGTGAATTAATTTACCTGCAACTTCTGCTGGTAATTCTAAAGTTGCTTTATCCGATTCAAACTCACAGATTGACTCATCTAATTCAACATAAGCACCATCTTCCTTCAGCCATTGTGAAAGCGTCACTTCCGAAATCGACTCGCCAATCACTGGCACTTTAATATCAATTATATTACTCATTTTTTATCTGGTTGCTGGTCACTGGTTGCTGGTCGCTGGTAAAATCCAGTAACCAGTAACCAGTGACCAGTTTAACTATCCATTATCCATTTTAATTCATCGCTTACTTTGCGATATGTTCCGTCAAAAATACAACTGAATCCGTGATAGAAGCTACAAGATATTTCACTTGCGTTAATTGTATTTTCTCCGATTTCTAATTTTAAAAAACAATTATCTTCACCGAAGTAATTGATTAATTTATTATTGTAAATATACGCTTTGCCATTAATCTCGCCAGTACAACTACCATAAGTAACAACACTTTGAAGTTTAACCGTTTTGTTGCCAATAGGTTCTATGATTATAAAACTACTGTAACCTTGAACCGTATATTCATATGTTCCTTTGATAGATTTTAAATCTTCCTGTGCGATGTCCATTTCCTTTTCGGTAAATGTAAACGTCGATTGTTCTTCGCCAGCATCTTCTTGCTTATTGAACCATTTACCAGTTATCGTATTATTTTGGCTTTCGCTTGTCTCGACTTCTCGGTGACCAATGAACAACTCGATTGTTCCACCAGTATCATCGTAAGCTGACAATTCTAATGTTCCGTCGTCTCTTTTGACACCTTTAATAGGATACAAAACACCTTGCACTCGATTGATATAAAATCCACTTACTTTTTTTTCTTCTGTAATTAATTGTACTTCAATATCATCCTTTCCTCCTGCCCCGAAACCTCGGTGGTCGATTATTCCATCATACAATTTGACTTTATTATCCGCTTGAGCTGCTCCTATCAATTCACGAGTTTCCTGTTTTGCTTCTTTTTCAGTAGCAGTTTCCGTTTGACAATTGGCGAAAGCCAAAAGTAATATTCCCACGAAAAGTAAAATTCGAAAAGTCATGTTTTGATTGTATTGAATGTGTCGCTTCGCTGATTGTCTAATGGTGTCGCTTCGCTGATTGTTTTTACGAATTCGATTAACAATCAGCGAGGTACGAGCGATACAATCAGACAATCAGCCGAAGGCGTTACAATCACATTTATTTAAAAGCTCTTTCAACAATCTCCGCTTGTTCTTGCTTGTGTACTTTTTGGTAACCAGAAGCAGGAGAAGCACTTGATGGACGAGCGACTAATTCCAAATTTGGATTTTGACGCAATGACCAAATGTACTGCCAAGCTCCCATATTTGAAGCCTCTTCTTGAACCCAACGAGTTGTTGTGCTTTTACCATATTTTTCATTTAATGCATCCGCTTGTTTTTTCGGGAAAGGATACAATTGTTCTAATCTCAAAATAGCCACATCGTAACGATTATCTTCTTTTTGTTTTGCTAACAAATCGTAGTAAACCTTACCTGAACACCACAATACCGTTTTTACATTCTTTACCAATTCCGGATCATTACCTACAATCGGATCATCATAAACTTCTTGGAAACTTGTTCCTTCTGTAAAGTCTTCCATTGGCGAAACACAATCTGGGTAACGCAATAATGATTTTGGAGACATTACAATCAAAGGCTTACGGAAAGGTCGAGCCATTTGACGACGTAATAAGTGGAAGAAATTCGCAGGTTTTGTTACGTTTGCAACGGTTACATTGAATTCTGCACTTGATTGTAAAAATCGTTCTAAACGTGCTGACGAGTGTTCTGGTCCTTGACCTTCGTAACCGTGAGGCAACAACATGACCAAACCACTCATTCTTCCCCATTTACTTTCTGACGACATGATGAATTGATCGACCATGATTTGAGCGCCGTTAAAGAAATCACCAAATTGTGCTTCCCAAATCACCAAACTATCAGGCGAAGCCATCGAGTAACCAAACTCAAAACCTAAAACACCATATTCCGAAAGGAAAGAATTGAAAATACGGAATTTACCTTGTTTGTCATCCAAACCGCTCAAACGGTTATATTCTGTGTAATTCTTACTATCTTTTAATACAGCGTGACGATGTGAAAACGTACCACGTTTTACATCTTGTCCACTCATTCTGACATCACGACCTTCTAACAATAATGAACCATAAGCCATTAATTCGGCGAAAGCCCAATCATAAGTATTGTTAGCGATAAGTTTCTTCATGTTTTTGAACAAACGTCCAACTCGCTTAATCGGTGTGAAATCGTCTGGCGTTGTCATCAAATGATTTACAATACGCTCCAAAATCGCTTTATCAACACCAGTTTCTGGTGAATCCATGAAGTCCGCAGGATCAGCCGTTCGCTTTAACTTTCTCCAAGCTTGTTCAGGTTCTTGATATTTGTATGGTAAATCTTTTTGTTTAACTTCTTCCAAACGTTGTTGTAAGAATTGATTGAATTCGTTATCTAACTTTTCCGCCAATTCTGCTTCAACTTCACCTTTAGAAATCAATTCTTTCTTATAAATCTCTCTTACATCTGGATGTTCGTCAATCGCTTCATACATTTTAGGTTGTGTGAAACGAGGTTCGTCACCTTCATTGTGTCCGTGACGACGGTAACAAACCATATCAATAAACACGTCAGAGTTGAACTCTTGACGATATTGCATCGCAACTTCACAGGCAAAAACAACCGCTTCTGGATCATCTCCATTAACGTGTAAAACTGGAGCTTCTACCAAACTTGCAACACCTGTACAATAGGTACTTGTACGAGCATCTTTATAATCGGTTGTAAAACCAACTTGATTATTAATCACAATATGAATCGTTCCACCAGTATAATAACCTTCCAACAAACTCATTTGTACTGTTTCATAAACAATACCTTGACCAGCAATTGCTGCATCACCATGAATCAAAATTGGTAAGATTCTGTCGTAATCAGATTCGTATAAAATATCTGCTTTTGCTCTCGAAAATCCTTCAACGACTGTATTTACAGCTTCTAAATGCGATGGATTTGGAGCTAATTTTAGTTGAACTGTTTTGCCTGAAGGCGTTTCTACTTGTGAAGAATATCCTAAGTGATATTTCACATCGCCACTTCCTTGCACATCTTCTGGCTCAACTTGCTTTTCGAACTCTTTGAAAAGTTGATCGTAAGTTTTCCCTAAAGTATTTGCCAAGACATTCAAACGTCCACGATGAGCCATTCCGATGATGATTTCTTCAACACCCAAATCGCCACCTTCATTGATAATCGCATCCAAACCTGCAATCACAGATTCGCCACCTTCCAATGAAAAACGTTTTTGTCCAACGTATTTTTTATTTAAAAATGATTCAAAACCAACTGCACCATTTAGTTTTTCAAGGATTCGTTTTTTCTTTTCTAATGACAATCCATAATCATCATCATTGAATTTTTCTAAACGCTCACGCAACCAACGACGTCTGGCTTTCTCGTGAATCTGATAAGTTTCCAAACCAATGTTTCCACAATAAATTTTGTGTAAACGGTCGATAATTTCACGTAAAGTCGCACCAGGTTTCATGTGAATTTCACGAGAAGCGATAAAACGTTGGTCTAAATCCGCTTCTGACAAACCATAATCCGACAAGTCTAATTTAGGATTTCGGTCATCACGATCTTTAATCGGATTCGTACTGGACAATAAGTGTCCTCTTCGACGATATCCGTTAATCATTCCGACAACTTGTAGTTCTTTTGTTGTGAATTCAATTGCACCGTTTTCGGTTTGAATTGTTTTTGGTGCTGTTGCTGCACCATTTGTAGAGTTGCCTCCAAATTCGAAACCTTCGAAAAACAATCTCCAAGAAGCATCTACCGAATCGGGATTCGCTTTATATTGTTGGTATAGATTATCAATAAAACTCGGGTGAGCATTGAAAATAAATGAATAATCACTCATGAAAAATTTCCTTAGTTTTTTAGCAAAGTTGCTTTAGTTAGTTGATAAACCATTAACAAACAAGTTTTATATTGTTTGTCAATTGTATATTTCAATTTATTTATTTAAAATTAACTACAATTTTACAGGTTTATAAGGAATAATGCACGAAAAAAACCTAATAAATCTTGCAAATCGAAATTAATGAATAAATCACAGAGAAGTTTCCTAAAAAAATTAGGATAAACTCAACTATAATCTTGATATTTTAGCATAATTAATGCGATAAATTGAGTTTCAAAAGTAGTTTTTTTTTTGTTATTTTGAAAATATATAGATTTCTACATATGATTTTATGAAAAAATTTTACTTAATAGAATTTAATTGTTGATAATAATGTGGTTCTTTAACAAAATTTGGAAAACATCGTTTTATTAAATAATGTAAAATAAAGTCTAATGTTCATAATTTATGGTTCATTGACAATTCTTGCCACCACCGAGATTTCGGGATAGGCAGAATACACGAATAGTTTTACATCGTTTAGTATTTCGTCAAAGCAGATTTTCGTTTAAACCTTTATTTTCTATCTAATTCCTTGCTGATTTAACCAACGATGATAGTTTCTTGCATTGACATTATGAGCGGAAAGTGTTTTCGCAAAATTATGTGTACGAGATAAATCTGGTTTTGCACAAAAGTATAAATAGCTGTGTTCTTCATAATTTAAAACCGCATCAATACTTGAGATAGAGGACATATAAATTGGTCCTGGTGGCAAACCTGCATATTTGTACGTATTGTAAGGTGATTCGACTGCCAAATGTTTATCTAAAATTCTTTTTAGCGTAAAATCACGCAATGCAAAAACGATACAAGGATCGGCTTGAAGCGGAATGCCACGTTCTAAACGATTGACATAAACACCTGCGATTCGAGGTCGTTCAGGTTTGTGTTGTGATTCGGTTTCGACGATTGACGCTAAAGTATACACTTCTTCTGGCGTATAATTCATCTTTTTTGCTTTCTCACGACGATTATCTTTATCCCAAAACTTGTCGTGTTCTTGAATCATTCGAGCATACACTTCTACTGGTTTTGCATTCCAATATAATTGATATGTATTTGGAATGAATGCAGACATTGCTGTTTCTAAATTATAGCCATTTTCTGCCCAAAAAGCTTCGTCCATAATCGCTTCTAAAAAAGCTAAAGAATCTGCTTCAAAATATTTTGAACAGTGACCAGCAACTTGTTCGAGTGTTCGTTTATTATGAATGACGAATTGAACTGGTGTTTGACCAAACGTTTTGAAAATCGTTACTAATCGTTTACTTGTAATGTTCGGTTCTATTTTATATTGTCCTGGTTTAATTTCATCATTATAATTCATATACGAAGCAGCCGTACGAAAGCTGGTTTCGTCAATAATAATTCCATCGTTTTTCAATATTTCTACCAAATCCTCAAAAGTCGAACCTGTCGGAATTTGTACTAAATCATTTTTTAATTCATTCGGTACATTTTTCTCAAAATACATATCGTAATAACGATACCCGAAAAATCCAATAACTACAATTCCTAATAAAACGAGTATGCCAAGTATTTTAAATATTTTCATTTTTAGATTGTTATAAGTTCACGTATTCCAAAGCTCCAGCTTCGGAGAAAATGACTACGAAACTGGAGCTTCGTAATACGTTTCAACGCTCAAAAATAGTTTTTCTATTTGGAAAAGCTAAAATCTAAAGACAACTTTAAATTAATTTTGACACGTATTTTTGATAAGCTGTTATATAAAAAATCGAATTTACATAAAATCCCTCTTTTCAATTTCTTACCTTTGCGGCTTATTTTAAACGTATCAAATTAGGTTGAGTTTTTTGAGATTGTTCGTTTTTAACTCGCAACTCGTAACTCGCAACCAGAAACTTTACTAATCATGGCTAAGAAAATAAAATCTGCATTAATTTCAGTTTACTATAAAGATGGCTTAGAGCCAATTGTAGAAGCGTTAAAACAACAAGGTGTGACCATTTATTCAACTGGTGGAACACAGAAATTTATCGAAAATTTAGGAGCAGAAGTTGTTCCTGTAGAATCAATCACAGGTTTTCCGTCAATACTTGATGGTCGAGTGAAGACGTTGCATCCAGCTGTTTTTGGTGGAATTTTGGCTCGTCGTGAAGAAGCTCACTTGTCGCAATTGGTCGAGTATAATTTACCAGAAATTGATTTAGTAATTGTTGATTTATATCCTTTCGAGGAAACATTGGCAAACACTTCTGATGAAAATACGATTATTGAAAAAATCGACATTGGAGGAATTTCACTGATTCGTGCAGCAGCGAAAAACTTCAATGATGTTGCTGTTGTTGCTTCTCGTAATGATTACGAATTTTTCTTGAATATCATCACAGAAAAAGATGGTTCAACGGACAAAGCAGATAGAAAAGCATTGGCTCGTAAAGCATTCAACGTTTCTTCTCACTATGATGTAGCGATTTTTAATTACTTCTCTGAAGGTGTTGAAGAAGATGCAATGTTTAAGCAAAGTGTTCAAACTTCGGAAGTATTGCGTTATGGAGAAAATCCACATCAATCTGCAAAATTCTATGGTAACTTAGAGGAAATGTTTGATAAATTATGTGGAAAAGCATTGTCTTACAACAATTTAGTGGATGTTGATGCAGCAGTTGGAATCATGAAAGAGTTTAAAGATGATGCTCCGACTTTCGCAGTTTTAAAACATACAAACGCTTGTGGCGTTGCAACTCGTCCGACAGTTTTAGAAGCATGGAAGGATGCTTTGGCTGGTGATCCAGTTTCTGCTTTTGGTGGAATTTTGATTTGTAATTCAGAAATTGATGCAGCGACAGCAAAGGAAATTCACAAGTTATTCTTTGAAGTTTTAATCGCACCAAGTTTTACGGAAGAAGCTTATAAAATATTGACACACAAACGCAAAAAACGTGTGTTGATGAATATCAAAAATTGGAATACACACGCTACAACTTTCAAAACATTATTGAATGGTGTCATCGAGCAAGATGCTGATGCAACAATGGAAGGCGAAGCAAATTTCACACTTTCAACTGAAAAAGCTCCGACTGCTCAAGAAATTAAAGATTTAGAATTTGCTCTAAAATGCTGTAAACACTTAAAATCTAACACGATTGTTTTGGCTAAAAACGGTCAGTTGTTAGGAATGGGTTGTGGACAAACTTCTCGTGTTGACGCTTTGCGTCAAGCGATTACAAAAGCAAAAGCATTTGGTTTTGACTTAACAGGTTCAGTGATGGCTTCTGATGCGTTTTTCCCGTTTGATGATTGTGTAACGATAGCTGGTGAAGCAGGAATTACGGCAGTTGTTCAACCTGGCGGTTCGATTCGTGATAAAGATAGTATTGCGACTTGTAATAAATTGGGAATGAGTATGGTGATGACTGGTGTTCGTCATTTTAGACATTAAGATAACGTAGTACGAAGTTGTACTTCGTGAAAATAATAGTAAAAGGATTGTTCTTTTGAGCAATCCTTTTTTGTAACTACTCAGCACAATTCAGAATCTGCGTTTAATTGGGTTAAAAACCCAATTTTTTAGATGCAAAAATGCTAAGAAGCACTCGATTTTTAAACTTTCGAGTCTTACTTGACTATACAACATCTATAAAATCGGGTTTTTAACCTGCTGCGTCCCGAAACCTCGGGGATTAAACAAACAATTTTATAGAAGCTGAGTAGTTACCCTTTTTTTAATTAAAAAATATTTATAAAATCATTTATTCCTTAATTTTTTTACCCAAAACAATGAAACTATTCTATTTGATAAAGTATTTAAAATCAAATAATTACATTATTTATCAGTCTTATTTCAATGAGATTATATTAATAAAAATGCTATTTTTTTGTTTAATCCATTTTCATATATTGAATTTCAAATCCAAATCGAAAAAACACAATTTAATTCATACATTTAATTATTAATATTTAAAACAATTTTTCAATGAAACAGATTAACCATTATTCTAAAAAATCGGCAGACCGATTTTTACACAGCGTTACACAGCGTTACACAGCGTTTAATTTTACTTTTTTTGATGCTTTTTAGTTTTATCAGTATTAGTTTTGGACAGGTTAATTGGAATAATATTCAACAAGATACAAAGAAAAAATTCTTTACAAGTTGGCAAAAATATACTTATTTTCCTTATTCAAACCTTGAATGTTCAGGTGAACCGTGGAAATTAGTTTTTTCTGATGAATTTGATGGAACAACGATTAATACTAATACATGGTATACCTTTTCGCCAGATGGAGGAAATTGTACAGCAGGATTAGATGATTGCTTTTGGGCAAGGGGAAGAGATGGAGATAATGGAGGAAATTTTAAAGGATTATTTAGAGATCAAAATATTGACGTTAATAATGGAAGTTTAAAATTACATGTAAAAAAAGAATCTAATACTTGGTATGGAGTTGATTTTGACTATTCAGCAAGTATGATATGGTCAAAAGCCAATTCTCAATTCAAATATGGCAAGTTCGAAGCACGTATCAAAATGCATGCAGGTGGAGGTTTTTTTCCCGCTTTTTGGTTGTTTAGTGTTAGTGGTAAGGAGATTGATATTATTGAATATAAGGGAGGAAAAAAATTAACAGAATTTCCAACAACAATACATAGATGGAGTCCAAGTCATTTGCAGGATGTTTATTCTGTAAAAAGCATAGGAACTAATACTATAGATTTTTCTAAAGGTTTTCATACTTATTCTGTTACTTGGGATCCTCATATTATTATTTGGTATGTTGATAATATAGAGGTAAGACGATTCTATAGGTATCAAACTAAACGTTGGGATGGTGTTATTATTCCTTTCGACTGTTCTAATTATAAAAGTAATCCAAAATTGAGAGAAAGTTTATTTATGGATGATGCTCGTACATCAATTATTCTTAATACTTCTATAATAGAGGATGATGATAGATTAGGAGCAATAGATGATAATGATTTTCCTTCATATATGGAGGTTGATTATGTTAGAGTTTATCAACGATTTCCACAAACAGGAAAAGTAGATTTATGTAGTGGAGAAATTAGTGGTTCTGATGAAATATGTTTTAACGGAGAGCAAACTTATAATTTCAATACATTCGATGGAGAAAGTAGCACTGTAACATGGACAACAAGTTCTAATTTAAATATAGTTAGTACGTCTAATAATATAATCACAGTCAATCCAACAAGCTCTACTTTTACGTCAGGTTGGATAGAAGCTAATGTAAATTTCACACATGCACCTTGTTCCACAAAAACGTTTAAAAAATTCTTGTATGGAGGAGGTCTTATAGAAGGAACTTATATTAGTGGTAGTTATAATTCTCAGCCTTTACACACCGTAAATTTTTCTAATTCTAATTCTTTTACTATTAATTTGGATAATCCGTTAAATACTTATATCTGGCAGCTTACAAGTGGCAGTGCTAATATAGGTGGCACAAATTGGAATCCACAAACGCTGCAAATCGCATCAGGTAGTTCTTCGGCATCTGTTAATATTTCAACTAATACAGACTGTGGATTAATTTCAAGAACAGTTGCTTTTGTCCATACGGGAGGTTGGTATCGAGTGAGTCCAAATCCAAGTTCTAATTTTATTTATATTAAAGCAGAAGAAGATTATGAAGTAGAATATTCTGATAAAAATGGAGAATTAACAACTCAACTTATTCAACCATCTTTTTCAAAAGTAACACTATATAATCTTAATAGTGGAGAACCAATATTTGAACAAAATGCCTATCAACCAGTAAAAAATATGACATTAGATATAGCACATTTATCCACAGGTCAATATGTGCTACACATTAAAAATGAACATAACATATCTACGCACCAAATAATGATTGAACGATGAAAAAATATTTAGTGTTAATGGCAGTTTTATGTTTTTCGTTTGAAGGTTTCGCTCAACAAATCGAAGCTTATGGTAATGTTGGTTTTTCTAAGATTGATGATTCTGATTTTTTACGAGGAAAAAGTATAGGCGTTAGTTATCATTTTAAAAAGAAAAATCTAATAGGCTTTTCTTTGAATGGCAGTTATGAGGAAAAAGGATATAATCGTATTAGTTCTTTAGGCAATTTAATTACTTCAAAGTTTGATTATTTAAGTTTAAAAGGCTTAGTAAGAATCGGTAATTCAAATGTTGATGTACAAGTTGGAACTTATCTTAGCATAATGACAAAAGAAGAATACTATTATAATAATGTTCCTCAAAGGATCCGATTTCCTGCAGGTAATAGAGATATGGGATTTAATATAAATATAAATCAACGATTATTCAGTACAGGTAATGTAGAATATTACTTACGTGGAGAAGCTAATTATGGTCTATTTAGTTTATTTTCATCTGATGTGATTGCTTTTGACGAAAATGACAGAAATATCAATTTAGGTTTAGGTTTAGCCGTAAGATGGAATTATAAAAATTAATTGCTATGTTTTGAACTTTTGTAGGTGGTTTAAACGGTTGATAGTCAACATTTAAAGGCGTTAAAATTGACAATTTTAACGCTAATGAAATTTACGAAAATAAAAAGTGTGATTTTATAAGTCATTGATTATCAAAATGTGATTTTTATAAAAAATTGAAAATTAATAATTTAGTCACCTACAAAATTTCAAAACATAGTGAAATTAATAAGCGTATATTCTAAAATCTCCTTTAAGGCTTATATAGAATTTATTTTGAGTTGAAAATCAATAGAAATTTAGACATGCTCTTATTTTTATAACAAGGTACAATTAGACTATGGAATTGTACCCGATACCTCGGTGGGCGAGTGGAAAAGTGGTGAAGCCGTAAACAAAATGTATTGTTAAGTTGCACTTAGTAACACATTAAATTATATAGAAAATGAAGAAAATATTTTTACTACTAATTATAAAAATAGCTTTTATATTCACACTCTCGGCACAACAAACTGCCGAATTTGAATTCGTGCTATATATACATGATTTACAGGGAAATATAGATAGTGTTACTTTAGGATACGATTCATTAGCAACTGATGTTGGTTTTGATACACAGTTCGGAGAGGTAGATATAACAAATCAAGATTGGAATAATTTTGAGATACGTTTGTCTCCATTTGCTTCTGAAATAACCTATCGGAAAAAAGAAATAGGAAACTACTGGTGTTCAGAATCTACTCCTATTTTGAATTCAGTTATGATGTTTTTAATAATAAATCCTGATACATCAGATGTTTACTTTACATGGGATTCTAATCTTTTTTTAGATGATTGTATAGATAATACGGCTATATCCGATGATTATCAGTTCTTTGATTATCCATCATTGGGTGGTTTTAATTATCGAATATTAAAAAATGGAACGAATTTTACGCCTGGGTTTAATATTGATGACGATGGATTTAGTAAATTAGAAATTCCATTAGTAGGAGGTGGAGTAGATACCGCTTATGTCCTATATTTTGCATTTCAAAACATGTTAATGACTTCAAATACTGATAAAAAATTAGAAATAGCAAAACAAACAAAAATATTCCCAAACCCTATAATGGATAACTTCACCATCGAACTACCCGAAAGCTATTTTAGCGAAAGCGTACAGATATTCGATATTACAGGACGTGAAGTGTATCAAAATATAGAAAAATCGAATCAAATCAATGTGCCGAGTCTAACCTGGGCGAAGGGGATTTACTTTTATAAAGTACAGTTAGAGGATGGAATTATCGTGAGTGGGAAGGTGGTGAAGGAGTAAACAAAACGTACTGCTAAGTTGTACTTGGCAATAAAAATATAATTTCGCAGTACGTTCAATTATATAGAAAATGAAGGAAATATTTTTACTACTAATTATAAAAATAGCATTTATCTACTCACTCTCAGCACAACAAACTGCCGAATTTGAAACGACAATCTATGCTATGGATTTAAATGGAAATATAGATAGTGTGGTGATTGGTTATGACGCAGCAGCCTCTGATGATATTGATACACAATTTGGAGAAATTGATATAACAACTCAGCCTTGGGATAGTACTTTCGAGATTCGAGTTTCTCCTAAATTTAATAAATCAAATAAACTGGGAAAAAAACAAATAGCTTATTATGATTGCCCTTTTAACGGTCCAGGAGTTAGAGTTGCACAAATAAATTTAAGTATACATGCTAACACTCCAATAGTTTTTACATGGGATATGCAAGATTTTCAAGACGATTGTATAGATAGTAGTGCTATCGTTGATGATAATACATTTTTTTTATATCCCTTTTTGGGATTAGGACGTTCGATGATGGCACAACGCCCTAATCATGGTTCTACTTTTGATTTGCCGAATTATTTTTATTCGTATTATCAAGGTAATATAGAAGGAGGTGGCACAGATACGATTTTTAATGTATTCATTGGGTTTATTGATGATATTGATGATTTGGTAAGTACAGAACAACAAAAAGAACTACAATCGAAAACCAAGGTTTTCCCAAATCCTATGATGGATAACTTTACAATCGAACTGCCCGAAAGCTATTTTAGCGAAAGCGTACAGATATTCGATATTACAGGACGTGAAGTATATCAAAGTGTAGAAAAATCAAATCAAATCAATGTGTCGAGTATGAACTGGGCGAAAGGGATTTATTTTTATAAAGTACAGTTAGAGGATGGCATTATCGTGAGTGGAAAAGTGGTGAAGGAGTAAGTGTTATAAAAGTAATAAATAACTAAAAGGATTGTTCTAAAACGAAACAATCCTTTTTTGTTAAAAATAATTGTTAGTCTGAAAAAATAGTCCGAAATTTAACTATTAATAATAATTTTCTAATTATTAATCCATTATTTCAAAATCATGATAAAGCGTTATTTTAACCTATTTCCCTGTATTTTTCTAATAGGTCAATTTATTGCGACTAATCAAAAACCAAATTATATATGAAACACTTACTTACAATTGTTGCTTTTCTGATGTTGAGTAATTTGCTTATTGCTCAAACCTGTGGAACAGCAGAACCTTCAACTAATCCGATTCCAGCAAAAATGCATCCTGCTTACAAAATGTTTACGAAGAATTTTGTTCCAAATGGTAGTAGAAGTATGTTATTAGATACTGTTCCATACAAGATTCATGTCGTTCGTACATCTGCGGGAACAGGCGGAATTTCGACAACCGATTTGACAAGTGCGTTTAACATTGTGAATGGATATTATGCGAATGCAAACTTGTATTTTAAGCAATGTGGAGCGATTAATTATATTGATAATTCTACGTACTACGATTTTTTCACCAGTGACGAAGCCAATATAACTGGAGCTAATAATGTAACAAACGTTATTAATATTTACTTTTTTAATACAGTAACAACCTCCGCAGGAAGTAGTCTTTGTGGTTATGCTTACTTTCCTGGAGGTGCAGATGTTATTGTGATGAAAAATAGTTGTGCGATAAATGGAAGTACATTATCACATGAAATAGGTCATTATTTTGGTTTATATCATACACATTCTACTTCTAATGGTACAGAATATGTCAATGGTACAAACTGCTCAACGACTGGAGATTTACTTTGTGATACTCCAGCTGACCCGACTTTAGGTACAAGTAATGTCAATACTTCTTGTGTTTATACAGGTACAGCAACCGATCCTTTAGGAGCAACTTATACGCCTGATCCGACAAATATTATGTCGTATTCTCGAAAGACTTGTAGAACGTATATGTCACCACAACAATACGCCAGAATTGCTTTTACAAACCTCAATCAACGTTCTTATTTGTCCTGTTCCTCTGGTAGTAGTGGAAGTGGACTAATCAATGGTTGTGCAAGTGCATCACAATATCCAGCAGCAACGTTGACACCTACAACGTCATGGCAAACAAATTCAAATCTTTACGCTGGAGAATATTCTATTTATAATGTCGTAAGTGGACAAACCTACGAATGGAGTACATGTGCTGCTGATGGCGGACTTGCGTCCTATGATACCGAACTTACTTTAACTGATCTTAGTAATAATGAATTGGCATATAGCAATGATGCTTGTGGTTCTCAATCAAAAATCGTTTGGACTTCAACAATTACGGGAACAGTTCGAGTGCATTTAACGGAAGATCATTGTCAGAGTAATACAACAGGAACTAACATTGTGTATAAATATCAAAGTGGTTCTCCAAACTTAACGAAACAAACGGATAATTTGATTGTTTCGGGTAATTCGGTAACGGTAAGTGCAACGATTGAAAATACAGGAACATCTGGTGCTGGTTCGTTTGATGTTCGTTTTTATGCTTCTACGAATACTATTATTTCAACTGGTGATATTCCAATTTATACCGAAAACGTAAGTAGTTTATTAACCAGTGGAACAACAACAGTTGGTAGTACAATTGACTTGTGTGCGGCTGGTTTGACGAATGGTTCAACATATTATATCGGATATATTATTGATTATAATAATGACGTTACGGAAAGTAATGAGAATGATAATATATTTGCTTGGGCAACTCAAAGTACAACGCTAAATTGTACGTCTGGTTGTCTTGGAACTTCGCAATATCCTTCTGGAACTTTTACACCAACTACAACTTGGCAAACAGCCTCTTCTAATATTTACGCAGGTGAATATTCCGTTTATAACGTAGTCGCAGGAACGACTTACGAATGGAGTTTGTGTACCGTTGACGGGGGAAGTGCTTCGTATGATTCTGAATTAACATTGACGGATGCAAGTAATAACTTCTTAGCCTACGAAGATGATTTCTGTGGTGATGATGCAAAAATTACTTGGGTCTCGACTATTACAGGCACGGTTCGAGTACATGTTACACAATATAGTTGTCAAACAAATTCTATCAGTACCACTTTAGTTTATCAAAGTGTTGGCGGTGGAAGTGGTTCTCCAAACTTAACAAAACAAACGGATAATTTGACTGTTTCGGGTAATTTGGTAACGATGAGTGCGACAATTGAAAATACAGGAACTGCAAGCGCTGGTTCATTTGATGTTCGTTTTTATGCTTCTACGAATACTATTATTTCAACTGGTGATAATCCAATTTATACTGCAACTGTAAACAGTTTAGCAGCAAGTGCGACAACAACAGTTGGTAGTACAATTGATTTGTGCCTTGCGGGTTTGACGAATGGTACGACGTATTATATCGGATATATTATTGATTATAATAATAACGTTACCGAAAGTAATGAAAGTGATAACACATTTGCTTGGACAACTCAAAGTGTAACACTAAATTGTAATACTGGTTGTCTTGGAACTTCGCAATATCCTTCTGGAACTTTTACACCAACTACAACTTGGCAAACAGCCTCTTCTAATATTTACGCAGGTGAATATTCCGTTTATAACGTCGTAGCAGGAACGACTTACGAATGGAGTTTGTGTACCGTTGACGGGGGAAGTGCTTCGTATGATTCTGAATTAACATTGACGGATGCAAGTAATAACTTCTTAGCTTACGAAGATGATTTCTGTGGTGATGATGCAAAAATTACTTGGGTCTCGACTATTACAGGTACGGTTCGAGTACATGTTACACAATATAGTTGTCAAACAAATTCTATCAGTACCACTTTAGTTTATAAAAGTGTTGGTGGTGGAAGTGGTTCTCCAAATCTATTGTCCGCAGGTGGTGGAACAATGAGTACAACAGGAACAACCGTAAGTGTAACTGCTAATATTCAAAATAATGGAACTGGAGCGGCTGGAGCGTTTAACGTTCGTTTTTATGCTTCAACGAATACAACGATTTCAACTGGTGATACAGAGATTTATGCAAGTTCTATTGCCAGTTTGGCTTCAAATACGACAACACAAGTAACCTTCTCTGTTGATTTGTGTAATATACCAGGATTTTCTCCAAGCGGTAATTATTACATTGGTTTCTTAATAGATGAACCAGACCAAGTAACGGAATCTAATGAAACAGATAATGGTTCTTACTTTACATCGCCTATTTCTGTTACTTGTGTGACGAATTATACGATTACAACAAATGTAAATCCTTTAGGAACTGGGACAGTAACCGGTAGTGGAACTTATAGTAGCGGTTCGTCCGCAACCGTAACTGCAACCGCAAACCCTGGTTGGGTATTTGATTCATGGAAAGAGAACGGTGTAACGTTTTCAAACAATGCAAGTTATACCTTTACCGTAACGACTAATAGAACATTGGAAGCGGTATTTACGCAAGTACAATATACAATTACGACAAGTGCAAGTCCAACTGCTGGTGGAACAACTGCTGGTGGTGGAAGTTATAATAATGGTTCAACTGCAACCGTTTCAGCAACCGCAACGCCAGGATGGACTTTTGATTCATGGCAAGAAAATGGTGCGTTTGTTTCAAATAACTTTAGTTATACATTTACAGTAATTGGTAATAGAAATTTAGTTGCTGTATTTACACAACAACAATACAACATTACGACAAGTGCAAATCCAACTGCTGGTGGAACAACTTCTGGTGGTGGAACATATTTAGATGGTTCGTCTGTAACCGTAATTGCAACACCAAACTCTGGTTGGGCATTTGGTTCTTGGGAAGAAAATGGAAATACTGTTTCATCAAATGCAACGTATACATTTATAGTAGGAAGCAATAGAACATTAACTGCAACATTTGTACAACAACAATACACAATCACCACAAATGCAAGTCCATTAAATGGTGGTTCGATAACTGGTGGCGGAACTTATAACGGTGGTTCATCAGCAACATTAACAGCAACACCAAACTCTGGTTGGGTTTTCGATTCTTGGAAAGAAAACGGTGTAACTGTTTCAAATAATGCCACTTATATCTTTACGGTAACAGGAAATAGAACATTGGATGCAACATTTGTACAGCAGCAATACACGATTTCGATGAATGCAAGTCCAACAAACGGTGGAACAATGACTGGTGGCGGAACATACAATAGTGGTTCGTCAGCAACAGTAACCGCTATTTCAAGCCCAGGTTGGATGTTTGCAGCTTGGCAAGAGAATGGTTCTACTGTTTGGACTGACTCCGTTTACACATTTGTTGTAACAAGCGACAGAACATTTGATGTTCTTTTTGATCTTGATGTAAGTGCTAATGGATTATTAAATGATGTTGAAATTAACGTTTCTCCAAATCCAACAAGTGATTTAGTGAATATTGTGATTGAACATCCAACATTTGATTTTGATAAAATTCAAGTATATAATATTCATGGTCAATTGATGCAAGAATCAAATATGAATCGTGATAATTCTATTCAATTGGATTTAGGTTCATTGAGCGAAGGCGTTTATTTTGTGCAAATATTTACACTCGATAATCAACAGTTTTTGATTAAGAAAGTGATTAAGACAAATTGATAGATTTTGAGATTTTATTAATAAACAGGATTGTTCTTTTTGAGCAATCCTGTTTTTGTTTTCCATAGGTATAACCTATGGTTATTCATATTCAACGCTTACAGCATTTTTTCTTCAAATAAGGAAAGAACATCCGTTTTATTACCAATTCGTAAACGCCTTATTAAAAATATTCTCTACTAATTCCGTGATAATTTCTTCATGCAAATCATCCTGTACATTCGGTAAATTTTCGTTGGCATCATAATCTGCAAACCAGTTAAATGATTGTTTCCAATCTTGTTCAGGATCAGTGTTATTGATAAACTCGACTTCTACTGTGATTGTCAAACGGTTAAATTGTGTTGTTTCACCAGGTTGAGGAGCAACGGACGAAATTCGGTAACCAGTGATTGTTCCATTAAATTCCACATCACCATTTGCAGTCGTTGAACCTAAGCGAGATTCGTTTAATATCTTTAATCGCAATGCTTCTCTAACATCTTGACTTAATGTTGGAACAACATTAGTAGAATTATTAGGAAAATCGCCTAAAGAAAAAGTTGACACCTTTGTATAATCAATACTGATACCTTTGAAGGTGTAGCAAGAGGCAATTAATATAGAAACCGTGAAAAGTAGAATAATTTTTTTCATAGTTGATTTTTTATGGAAAACGCTGATTTTGCGGATATAGTGGATTGAAGTGGCGTTTTTTAACTTTTTGTTAGTTTCCAAACTTTTCCGTCATTCTCAACTTGATTGGGAATCTCCTAAATAATCAACTTGAAAATCAGAACTTAGTTGAAAAATAACCTTATTATCCAACAAAGTTAATGCTCTAAATTCACCATCAAACCTTACTTTTCACTAAACTAAAAAATTATAACTTTTGCAATATCCAGCTTTTGCAGTTAGGAGATACTGAAACAAGTTCAGTATGACGGAATATATTTGAGTTTTTAGTTAAGTGAAGTTACTGCTGACCGAAAAAACTACCAATTGCTTATTAAAATCACTCATTAATCCGATACTTATCAATTTTCCGATACAACGTCCGTTCAGAAATGCCCAACTCAGCAGCAGCATCTTTTCTACGTCCATTATGTTTTTGTAAAGCTTTAGTAATCAATCGCATTTCCATATCTTCTAACGACAAATTCTCTTCTTCTTCCTCTTCTGCGTGATGATAAACTGGAGCTTCTATAATAATCGGTTGAGTAGAATCTTGCGGTTTTCGGGCAATTGAAGAAAAATTACCTTCTGCTGTATGATTTGGAAAAACGTCCTCAAATGCTTCATCGTAGTCATTTTCTGTATAAGAAGGCATCAATTGACGAATGTTTTGAATGTCAGGCATTCGCAAATCATTCTTACGAATCAAGTCAAAAACTAAGGTTTTTAATTCATTCAAATCCCCTTTCATATCAAACAAGAGTTTGTATAAAATCTCTCGTTCTTGCATCGTTTCACCATTGTTCTCATTCTTAACAGTAGGCAGATTTCGTTTAAATAAATTAGGAATAAATTCTAATAAATCTTCTGCTGTAACGACTCTGTCTTCCGACAAAACAGACGTTTTTTCCGCTATATTTTTTAATTCACGAATATTTCCTGGCCAGTTATAACGTTCTAAAAGCAGTTTTGCTTTATCATCCAACTGAATCGGCGGCGTTCGGTAACGTTCTGCAAAATCCACACAAAACTTACGAAATAATAAGTGAATATCCTCTGGTCGTTCTCTTAATGCAGGAACATCAATAGGAACAGTCGATAACCTGTAATACAAATCTTCTCGAAACTTTCCTTTCTTTATTTTTTCTAATAATTTGACATTTGTAGCAGCAACAATTCTTACATCAGTTTGCAAAACTTTAGAAGAACCGACTTTTATAAATTCACCATTTTCTAAAATACGTAATAAATAAGCCTGAGTATCCAACGGCATTTCGCCGATTTCATCTAAGAAAATCGTTCCACCATCAACCGTTTCAAAATAACCTTTTCTATCACTTGTCGCACCAGTAAAAGCACCTTTTTCATGTCCGAACAATTCAGAATTGATTGTTCCTTCTGGAATTGCACCACAGTTGACAGCGATAAATTTATTGTGTTTTCGAGGACTTAACGAATGAATAATTCGAGAAAAAACCTCTTTCCCAACACCACTTTCTCCCATAATCAACACCGTCAAATCCGTTCCAGAAACTCGCACAGCCGTATTCAACGCATTATCTAATGCTGGTGACCGACCGATGATTCCGAAACGTTGTTTTATACCTTGTAGTGTTTGTGCCATTTTTTCTTATTCTTAAAGGGTCGGACACTTTCAAAGCGTCCGACCCTTAAATTTTTTATTAAACTAATTCTCCTTTTAATGTCGCCGAAGTCACCTCGTTAATCTTCACATAACAGTAATCACCAGGTTTTAAATCACCTTTTTTAGCAAAAATGACCATTTTATTTTGAGTATTACGAGCTTTAAAATCTTGGTCGGATTTTTTAGAATCGCCTTCAATCAATACTTTGAACGTTTTTCCAATATCTTTTTTATTATGTTCTAATGACATATGATTTTGTAAACGAATGATTTCACTCAAACGGCGTTTTTTTACCTTCAAAGGAATATCATCTTCATACTTTCTTGCTGCAAGCGTTCCGGGGCGTTCAGAGTAGAAAAACATATACGACATAGAATATTGAGCGTGTTCCATGACTTCGAGTGTTTCTTTGTGTTCCTCCTCCGTTTCTGTACAGAAACCAGCAATCATATCCGAAGAAATCGCACAATCAGGCATAATTTCATAAATTCTATTCACCTTATTAATATACCATTCTTTATCGTAAGTTCGGTTCATCAATTTCAAAACTCGACTATTTCCAGCTTGAACAGGTAAATGAATATATTTACAAATATTTTCATAATCACGCATTGTATATAATACGTCGTCTGTAATATCTTTCGGGTGAGAAGTCGAGAAACGAATACGTAAATCAGGATGAATCTTCGCTGTCATTTCTAATAACTTAGCAAAAGTTACAACCTCTTTCGTTTCAGGATTTTCCCATTTGTAAGAGTCTACATTTTGACCTAACAAAGTCACTTCACGAAATCCTCTATCAAATAATGCCTTTGCTTCCGCAACAATACTGAAACAATCACGACTGCGTTCACGACCTCGTGTAAACGGTACAACACAAAACGAACACATATTATCACAACCTCGCATAATCGAAATAAAAGCAGTTACACCATTACTTTGTAAGCGAACAGGATTAATATCGGCATACGTTTCCTCTCGTGACAAATGTACATTAATACCTTTGTCGCCATCTTCTGCTGTCGCAATTAGTTTTGGTAAATCTCGATAAGCATCCGGGCCAACCACCAAATCAACTAACTTTTCCTCTTCCAGAAGTTTCTTTTTCAAGCGTTCTGCCATACAACCCAAAACACCAACCAAAGTGCCAGGATTTTCCTTTTTCACTAAGTCGAAAATTCTTAATCGCTTGCGAACTGTCAATTCTGCTTTCTCACGAATCGAGCAAGTATTGATTAAAATCAAATCTGCTAATTCCATATTACGAGTTGCACCATAACCAGCTTCGTGTAAGATTGATGCTACAATCTCACTATCACTAAAGTTCATTTGGCAACCATAGCTTTCTATATAAAAATGCTTGTCGAATTTACTATCCGATTTCTTAAAGAAAGTCTCTCCTTGCTTTGCCTCATCCATATTCTTTGACCCATGTTTAAGGTCTAATAAAGTCGGATTATCGTTGTATAACATTTTATTGAAGTATTAATTATTAAATTCAGAGTGCAAAAATACGCTTTTTGTTTGAATAACTGTCAAAATGACAGCATTAATGTTTTCCTTAGTCTTAATCTATTTGATAGACAAAAGGTTCAATCCTAAATTAGATTAATAAGTGAAACTAATATTTTTAAAAAACGTTGGACAGCGTTATGACATATCGCAAACAAAAAAATAAATTTTACCATTTTGAGTCAATAATTCATTTATATTTCTGTACGATTAATTGTTATTTTTTAGATTATGCACCAAACATTTTAGATAATACGTCTATTATTTAGATTTTGTTTTATTTTGGGAATTATTCTATATTTGGAGCTGAATTTGGTTACGTGGAAATAAATAAAGAGATGCTGTTGTTTTGAATTTGTCAATAATAATGCATTTTTTTAATAAAAATGCAATAAAAGGTGGTTTTAGATGTTGTTATTTCATTTTTTTTTTAAAAATATTATAATTCAAACAATAGTCAAGTATGATGGCATTTTATTAGCGACAATAAATAGTATAAGTTATTGATTATTAAACCTAAAACTAACTTTAGAAATTATCATGAAGAATTTATTTAAATTATTATTCATCTTATTAGTAGCATCATTCTTTTCAATTGATGCAAATGCAACCGGCGAAGCATCGACTTATTTTCAAATATTTGTACCACCAAATGCAGACAACTCATCTCGTAGAGCCAATTTAGTTATCACAGCTATTTATGATAATACAACATTCACAATTATTGATGATGGAATGGATGGTGATACCGATGATTCTGTAACAGGAACATTAATGGCAGGTCAATCTTATATTTTATATATCAAGGATAATGGCGTTAATGATGATAAAGGAGGAACACATGATGGTGATTATTTTATCGTGACCTCAAGCAATCTTGTATTTGCATCTCAATCAACGGATTCAGATTGGCAACATGATTGGGTTCCTGCAACAAATAAAACTTCAAAAGGACAACGTTTTTTGATTTATGCTCCTGAAAAATCATCTTCAAATCGTGATTTGAATGTTTATGCTTATGATGACTCTACTACAGTTACAATTAAAGCAATTCACACAGTATTAAAAACAACAACGGGATATACAACTGTTGAAGTTGATTCAGGTATTGTTGTTGGACAACGTACTTTGAATATTGGAGAAGATATTATTTTCAAATATAATGAAGGGAAAAATGTAATGGAATCAGGCGGAACGTACTTGGTAGAATCTAATAAACCAATTACAGTTCAATATGGTGCGTTAAGTGGCAATGCTCGTGATGGAGGTGGATATGTACCTTCTGATAACGGTTCTTCTTCGGGTGATTTATTCTATTTCACAGTTCACACACAAGCAAGCCGTGAACAAGAAGTTCGTATTGTATCTTGGGATGCTTCAAATAATGTTTCATTAGATTATTACGATAATGGGAATTGGATAAACATTGATTCTTGGACATTGGATGATTTAGATCCTGGTGATTGGGTTTCTAATTCTGGGAATATTAATAAAGTATTCAGAGTAACTTGTTCAGCTGGAAAAAAAGTATCTGTTTTTGAGGCTAACTGGTTAGAAACTGGTTCACCAGGAACTTCTGATGTAGCATCAATGATGAGTGGTAGAAACGGAACAGCAGCAGGAACAGAATTTTTGGCGTATATGGCTCCTCCAGGCAACGAAGGAAATGTAATCAATCCTTTTACGGGAACAAACGATTTAACAAAATCTACACACTTATATATTTTTGCGAAAGATAGTGCGA
>JBGCFH010000264.1:0-5148 GCA_045106825.1 Saprospiraceae bacterium
CAAAAATTATCAATAAACCATTTTTTCTACCAATTATTAGAAAATCTGCGTGAATCTGCGTGAATCTGCGTGAAAAAAGCATTTTGCGAAGCAAAATTTAGCAATTGTGATTTCTATTTTACGTTTCAGCGAAACGTGAATGTGATAAGTAAATTGGTATAAAAGAAAATGGTACTACCGTTTTTTGATTTTGTGGTAAAGACCTTACAGGTTTTGAAAAACCTGTAAAATCTGATTATCAATAACTTATAAACTGAATAAGCACTAAAACTGAAAATAAATAAACTGCTGGCCTGAAGTTTGAACAATCATCAATCCAAACATCATAATTCCCCAAATCGCAATTAATAACCATTTTGGCGTTCGTTCGATGACATTTACCAGCGAATATTGTCGCATCGCAAAGTGACCAAAAAACACCAATGTCATTAAACCAAATACCAAAACAATATCATTTGTTGTCAAAACCGCTTTACTTCCGTGTACGCCAAACATAGAACCCAAAAGGTCAAAAGCCGTAGTAAACTCTTTGGCTCTAAAAAATACCCAAGTGATATTGACACAACTAAATGTTAGAAAAGCTAATAGTAATTTGATGCCAATATTTTCAATTTTTATTTTGACAAAATTTTTCAAAAATCGTTCTGTAATCAAATAAAAACCGTGCAGAAATCCCCAAATGACGAATGTCCAACCTGCTCCGTGCCACAATCCTCCGATTAACATCGTTAGCATCAGGTTGACATACGTTCTGCTCACACTTCTTCTATTTCCGCCTAACGGAATGTATAAATAATCTCGCAACCAAGTCGAAAGGGAAATGTGCCAACGATTCCATAATTCCGAAAATCCAATACTGCCGTAAGGATATCTAAAGTTGTCTGGCAAAATAAATCCTAACATCATCGCAATTCCAATTGCACAAAGCGAATAACCAGCAAAATCGAAGAATATTTGCCCAGAAAATGCTAACACACCAACCCAAGCATCTAACGCCAACAACAAATCGCCTGAATCAAAAACGCTATCCGAAACGCCACTTAACAAACTATCCGCAAAAACCGTTTTTTGAAACAATCCAATCGTTAATAATAATAAGCCTAAAAAGAACTGATTTTGAGTCGCTCGTTTTGGTTCGTAAAACTGTGGTACTAATTCGTTGGCTCTTACAATTGGGCCAGCAACTAACTGTGGAAAGAAGGTTACGTACATTGCAAAATCAAGAAATGTTTTCGCAGGTTTCATTCTATTTTTATACAAATCTATCGTGTAAGACATGGTTTGAAATGTGTAGAACGAAATTCCCATTGGCAATAAAATATCCCATTTTGGCGGCGTATATTCGACATTTATAAAGCCGAGTAAAACTTGAAAATTTTCTAATAAAAAGTTGCCATATTTGAAAAAAGCTAAGAAGCCTAAATTCACACAAACACTTAGCAATAACCAAAATCTCCGTTTTTGTTTTTCATCATCTGCCAAGGCAGCCAATTTATTCCCAGCTGTCCAATCGACAACCGTCGAAATCCACAATAATAAAATCAAAGGCGGATTCCATAAACCATAAAATATATAACTGGCAGTCAATAACATCGCTTTCTTCTGTTTCCACGAAAGTGGTGCGACGTAATACAATAAGAGTATGACTGCGAAAAAAACTATAAATCCAAGTGAGTTGAATAACATTGTTTTGGGGGATTTTTAAGAATCGTGAAGTTTTGAAAACAGTCACCTGTTGACTCAAAATCAACAGGTGACTAATTCTAATTCGATTCATTAAAGTAAATTATCTTTTTGAAGTAATTCGATAATCAATTTGGTATAAATATCAGCATCTCGACGGTTAAGATGTGACCATTCGGGCGGAATCATCGAACGACTTTCTTGATAATCGCTGTAATGATAACCAGGACTTTCGCTCTCTTTTACCAACCGATTCCAATACGTTCCTCGTGGATAAAGTTTGGCTTCGGTATCCAAATAATAATCCGTCACTGGAGGTCTGATAAAGGCAACTTTTCCACCTTTTGCTTTGAATTTTTTAACCAAATTTACATAATGTCCTAAAACAACATCAATGCTATCCGCAAAACGATTTTTTGGATTTGGATTATACCAAATATCCGTTTGTTGTCGCTGCAATGCTGTATCGGTTTCCATTTGTGGAATCATCCGTACATTTCGATATTTATCCATAGTGACCATTGGCGGCCAAACTGTCGATGAGCGAACGGAATCCCTTTTTGGAAATGGAATTCGACTCATTAAAAGATTTAGATTACGATCACTTCCTTGCAAATAATGAAAGTGTGGATCAATCAATTTATAGATTTCGCCACTGAAAATTTGAGCATACGTTCTATCGTAATAATGGTCAACTAAGGATTTTCCTCGATTCGCTCCCCAACTTCCTTTCATGGTATAGAACAAACCTGGAGCTGTACTAATTATGAGTAAACCTTTAAAATCAGATTTGTTAATAACGTCTTCAACTGTGTGATAAGGCGAACTGCCAGGATAAGCCAACATAACGGGTTTTCGTCCGGTTATAGAATCCCATAAGTGAATATTAATATCGAAATGACCACGAGAAGAACCTAAAATGACAACATCTTTTGCTGTCAAATCATCAACTTCACCTCGCCAATCTGCCCACAAGTCACGACTTTCTAAGTCGTGACCTTTCGACCAACCTTCCACATTTTTCATATATAACTCGTAAGGAATTAGACACAAAATGGCAAGAATAAAGGCAAGGATAAATACCTTGAAATTCATATTTGTTTTCATAAAAACGTAAAGTTGTTTTGGGGTTTTTAACCCTTTTTATTTGATAATCAAATACTTAAATATTATTTAATTAACATTATTAAAGTCAAGATAGAAGTATTTATTAAACTTTCCAACAGAATTGAATAACTGATCAAAATAGGTTAAGCTGATTTACAAAATACTCATCACAAACACTTATAAGATAAGGAAACCAGAAAATACTACGTTTATTATATAAAATAAAAACTTTATATATGTGAAGAATATTTTTTTAACTCCTTTTCTTTTAATTGTAAATAGACGGTTTTAGCTGTATTTTGAGGACGATAAAAATAATAATGTAAGGTTGAAACACTTCAAGTGCTTCTATAGAATGAGTTGAGGTGTTCCAAAAACACCTCAAAGTTCTATTAAGACACTTGAGGTGTCGCTAACGTTGGTGGCAATAAATAAAAACCTAACAATATATAAAACTATTTAAAATGGGACTTTGGGATTTATTCAAAAAAAACAAGAGTATTCAACCAGAAAATGCAATCAAGCAAGAAAATAAAATTCTGAGGATTGATAAAAGCTGTTTTGAAGGTATGGTTGAACTAAGAACCCAAAAACAAGTTGATAACTTTGGACAAATGCCCTATAGAACGATTAAAGGAAATTTATTAATTGGTTTTTGTCGAAATAATGATGACGGTGAAAGTGACATAAATGATTTATCGGTATTAAACAAAATTTCAACTATTGAGGGACAATTAGTTATAGTGAAAACGCAATTATCAAATTTGGTAGGTTTCTTTAATTTGGAAGTTGTCAGTAATGATGTGATTATTGAAGAGAATAAAATACTTGGTAATCTTTCGGGATTAAATAAACTCCGACATATTGGTTTAGAGTACAAAGGCTCTGACCTTTCATACAACGGTAGTTTACATATTTCATATAATCAGTCTTTGTTTAGTTTGGAAGGCTTAAATAAATTAACCCATATAGGAGGAAACTTGAAAATAAAGCATAATAATAGCTTAGAAACGCTTAATGGATTAGGAAGTAGTAATTATACTATTTTTCTTTCTAATACTCCAGGAGTACACATAATTGGAAATAAATCGCTAAAAGATGTTGATGCACTTAAAATGTTAGGTGGTTGTGATTTACTTGAAATTGCTAAAAATAACAGATTAACTTCAATAAGTTCTCTAGAGTATTTGAGAATAAAACAACTTGAGATAAAAGAAAATAAATCTTTGAAGGAAATCATACCATTTAAATGGGTAAAGGAATTAAGTTTTTTATGTATTTCTGATAATTCTAAGTTAAATGATGTAGAAAATGTAGAAATCTTGAAAAACAAAACTCCACATGATAGAATAGTAATAATGAATAATGCTGTATCAATTCATATAAATCCCAATGCTGAATTTGAACAAATGTTGGATAATGTAAAAGATAAAGTTTTTAAAGGACATATCGAGTTACGTACTCAAAGTGATATTGATAAATTTTATTATGCTTATGACTACAATGTGATTGAAGGAAATCTATATATTGGGCATTGTAAAAAGAATGACTATGAAGAAAGTGATATTGATAGTTTGATGAAACTAAGAAAGATAAATGAAATTAGAGGAGAGTTGATTATCATGCGTTCAAATCTAATTAATTTAGAAGGACTTGAAAACTTACATAATGTTCAATATTTGGTGATTGAAGATAATGAAGAATTAGTAAATTTAGATGGATTAAGTTCTTTAAGTTCAATTGGTAAGAAGAAAGGTCAAGGCGGATTACATATTGTTAATAATTCAGTTTTAAATTCAGTAAGAGGTATAAACCAACTTGAATATGTTGAAGACTTCATACTTATCAAAAGAAACCATGATTTATTAACTTTGAACGGATTAGGAAATGTAAAACTCACAAATGGTTCTATTAAAATACAGAATAATCAATCTCTAAGAAATCTTACAAGTTTTCGTCAAATTACTGAATTAAAATCATTAACAGTAGAAGATAACAAACAGTTATCTGATAAGAAAAACGTAAAATACTTGGTCAAAAATGCCACATCAAATCAAAAGGTTACGATTGAACGAAATGGAAAAGGTTGTAATTTAGGTGATTTAATTTAAGACATAAAATTGAATTATGAATATAGATTTTAGACATACAAACAATGACCCAGATTATGAAAAAGTTCAAGGTCTTAGAAAATCAAGGTCTTTAAATTTTAAAGGGAATTGGGGAATATTTATAGGAATAATTACACTCCCTTTGGGTATTGGTATAATAATCCTTGCATTAGGCATTTATTGGAAACTTCAAGGCAAACATTTAAAAGTAAAATATAAAGAATAAAAAAGTCGAGTAGGTAAGAGG
>JBGCFH010000265.1:0-4578 GCA_045106825.1 Saprospiraceae bacterium
AAAAAATGAGCGTAAAAATCACCGCTAAGATGGTTAAGCAGCTTCGTGACAAAACTGGAGCTGGTATGATGGATTGTAAAAAAGCATTAGTAGGAGCTAATGGAGATTTCGATACAGCTATCGCAAACTTACGCAAGAAAGGTCAAAAATTATCTGACAAACGTGCTGACCGTGCAACAAACGAAGGTGTTGTTATCGCTTTGACAAGCGAAGATGGTAAAAGAGGTGTTGCTGTAAATGTTGGTTGTGAAACAGATTTCGTAGCGAAAAATGACGACTTTGTAGCTTTCGCTAAAAGTATCGCAGCCGTAGCTTTAGCAAACTTTCCTGCAACAATCGAAGCATTATTAGCTTTAGATTTAAATGGGAAAACAGTTGGAGAAAGTGTTATCGAACAAACTGGTGTTATCGGTGAGAAAATCGCTGTCGCTAAATACGAAACATTAGAAGCTGAACTAGTTGTACCTTATATTCATATGGGTTACAAAATGGGTGTTTTATTAGCATTAAGCCAAAATAATGATGCAGCTGTAGCCGCAGGTAAAAACGTAGCAATGCAAGTTGCAGCAATGAATCCTGTCGCTGTTGATAAAGATGGTGTTGATGCATCTGTTGTAGAAAAAGAAATCGAAATCGGAAAAGAGCAAGCTCGTAACGATGGTCGTCCTGAAGCAATTTTAGACAAAATTGCTATCGGTAAATTGAACAAGTTCTACAAAGAAAATACTTTGATGAACCAACAATATGTGAAAGATAACAAACAAAACATAAAAGGTTACTTAAACGCTACTTCAAAAGGTTTGATTGCAACTGCTTTCAAACGTGTGACTTTAGGATAATTTTCTAATTATTTGTTTTATATAAAAGCCTCGAACTTCATGAAGTTCGAGGCTTCGTTATTTTTAATAAATGAGGTTAAATTATGATAATAGAACGTCAGAAAATTCATTTTCATAGAAAATGAAAAATGATATTGTTAATAGAATGTCAAAAAAATAATCCTTTAATACATTAAATAATCCTTAATTGATTAGAAAATCATATATAATTCGTCAAAACGATTCTTAATCATATAAAAATTTTAAACCTAATTAAATTTAACACTTTGCCTTTGATTATGGTATTGTTGTAAAACCGTACCTTTGAGTTTTAATATTTAAATTTGTTGCAATTTTATAAACTAATATAATTTAAAAGTTATGGAAACTTTATTGTTATTGGGTTTTTTAGGACCAGAAATGTTGGTCATTGTTTTTGCTATTTTGTTGCTTTTTGGTGGTCGTAAGATTCCTGAATTAATGCGTGGACTTGGAAAAGGTATCAGTGAATTTAATAAAGCTCGTGCGTCTGTCGAGAAAGAGTTAAAAGATGGAATGAACGAAAGTGATAAGAAAGAATCTAAATCATAAAATTACAAGTAAGAAAGCGTGATTTTTTACATAGTTAAAGTATTACATATATTCGTAACTGATTTACAACATGAATAAGCAAGAAACATCAAAATATACATCATTACAAATTGTACAACAAGATTTAAAATCTCAAAAAATAACTTTAGAAAAGTTAGTACAATATTATCTTAAACAAATAGATGTAACGAGCGATTTAAATGCTTATGTTGAAGTTTACGAAGAAGAAGCATTAAAACGTGCTTTGGATTTAGATAAAAAGTTTAAGGCAAATCCTGATTCGGTAGGAAAATTGTTTGGAATGGTCATCGCTATCAAAGATGTGATTTGTTACAAAGACCATGAAATAACAGCAGCTTCCAAAATATTAGAAGGATTTACCTCGCTTTTTTCGGCTACTGCAATTGAAAGAATTTTAGCAGAAGACGCTATTATTATCGGGCGAGTGAACTGCGATCAGTTCGCAATGGGTTCTACTAATGAAAATTCGATTTATGGTGCTGTGAAAAACGCTGCTAACACGAATCATGTTGCAGGCGGTTCTTCTGGTGGTTCTGCCGTTGCGGTACAAGCAGATACTTGTTTGGCAGCTTTAGGAAGTGATACGGGCGGTTCTGTGCGTCAACCAGCAGCATTTTGTGGAAACATTGGGTTTAAACCTACTTATGGACGAATTTCAAGACATGGATTAATTGCCTATGCTTCGTCATTCGATCAAATCGGTGTGATTACAAAAAGTATATTTGATGCAGCTATTTTGCTTGAAGTGATGGCTGGTAGTGATGATTATGATAGTACAGCAAGTGCTTCCGTTGTACCTTCTTATTCAAGTACATTGAGTAAAGACGCAGTTTTCAAAAAGAAAACGAAAATCGCTTATTTTGAGTCGGCACTAAATCACAAAAGTTTAGATACTATAATTCGTCAAAAAACGAATGATTTAATCAAAAATTTAAAAGAAGCAGGACATGAGGTTGAAGCTGTCGAATTTGATTTATTAGACTATTTGATACCAACTTATTATGTGTTGACGACTGCGGAAGCTTCTTCTAATTTAGCACGTTTTGATGGTATTCGTTATGGTCATCGTAGTCCAAATGCTACAAATTTTCAAGAAACTTACCTTAAAAGTAGAACAGAAGGCTTTAGTGAAGAAGTCAAACGTAGAATTATGCTTGGCTCTTTTGTTTTGAGTTCTGGATATTATGATGCGTATTACACGAAGGCACAACAAGTAAGGCGCTTGATTACAGAAAAAACTCGGGCAATATTGGCAGAATACGATTTTATATTAATGCCAACTGCTCCGACAACTGCTTTTAAGTTGGGTGATACCATGAAAGATCCTGTGGAAATGTATTTAGCAGATATTTATACTGTTCAAGCTAATCTAACAGGTATTCCTGCGGTGTCTATTCCTTTAGGCATTCACTCCAATAATCTTCCTTTCGGTGTTCAGTTTTTTGCAGATAAATTTCAAGAAGAAAGTCTATTAGCATTTGCTCAATATGTCAATAATACATTGATTGAAGGTAAATTTTTATAAATTTCACTTATTCCTTCATAGAAGATTTTTCTGCTTTAAAGTGCAATCAAACTATAATTTATTTTTATAATTTTTGAAAACTATTTAGTTTTCAACTAAAATAATTTTTACATGAAATCTATTTTGGTGTTAATGTTGAGTTTGATTTTCTCAATCGGATTGATACAAGCACAAGCATTTAAATTTCCTTCTAAAGTACGAATCGAAGGAAATAAATCTTATACTTATGAAGCATTAGAAGCAAAAGAAAAAAGAGCTGAAAGTTCTCGTACAGCCATTGATGTTTCAGATGAAGTGTACAGAGAACGTGTATCAGCAATGTCTGGAGAAATTCCAACAAAATTTAATACCTTAATCAAATCTCATATAAGAAATAGAGTTGTTCGTTGGCGTACATCGACCGAGCAAGTTGTCAGTCGTAGTATGGTTTACTTTCCAATCTTTGAAGAGACGCTCAGAAGATATAATTTACCAACGGATTTGAAATATTTATCAATTGTAGAATCGAGCTTAAATCCAAGAGCCGTTTCGACTTCAGGAGCGACTGGTTTGTGGCAGTTCATGAAGCCGACTGGCAAAGAATATGGTTTGAGAATCAACGGTGTAATTGACGAACGTCGTGATGTGCATGCTTCAACTGATGCCGCAGCACGTTATTTGGCTCATCTGTATGATCGCTATGGTGACTGGCACTTAGCGATTGCTTCTTATAACTGTGGCCCAGGTTGTGTTAATAAAGCAGTGAAAAAAGCAGGAAAATCAGATTATTGGGCAGCAGCAGCATATTTACCAAAAGAAACTCGTAATTATGTACCAGCATTTATTGGTGCATCTTATGCGATGAATTATTATCATTTACATAATATTTATCCTGAACATCCAGAGTATGATTTACAAATAATGGATAAAATTCGAGTGTTTGATAAAATTACATTTAAACGAATTTCTGAACTTACAGGTATAACCGTAGAAGCGATTCGGTTTATGAATCCATCTTTCAATCAAAGTTATATTCCTGCCAACTCAAAAGGTTATATCGTTTCTCTTCCGCTTACAGTAATGGGAGCATTTCAAGCAGCCGTAAGAACTGAATATGTTACATTTGGTTCACCAACCATATTATCTTATGAAGAAAAAAAGACATATTCAACACCGAGTGTTTCTACAACAATTGAAAATCATACGATTTATCAAGTAACACAAGATGATAACTTAGCGAAAGTTGCTCAACGATATAATTGTACGGTAAAAGAACTTCGAGAATGGAATGATCTCAAAGGTTCGGCACTACAAGTTGATCAGCAATTAGTGGTCGCTAAAGGAATGATAACACAAAACGTTTACACATCGTCACAAAATACGATGACTTCAACAAGTGTTAATCATACTCAAAATACTACATTACATAAAGTAGAAAAAGGGGAATCTTTGTCGAATATTGCCTCAAAATATAATATAAAAGTCGATGATATTTTGAAAGCGAATAATATGACTGGTGATCAAAAAGTTCAACCAGAAATGCAGTTGATTATTCCTGATGATTAATTAAGATTGAGATACTAAAAATGCAAAAGCCATTTCTGATTGATTCAGAAATGGCTTTTTGTTATTCATAATTCATGT
>JBGCFH010000266.1:0-2804 GCA_045106825.1 Saprospiraceae bacterium
TTGCTTTGTATGTTGTTGCGTTTCCGTTAGAAGCAATGAATTTTACTTTTACTTCATTCAATGTTGGTGACAACATTTGAATTTGTCCTTCTAATGTTTCGCCATTTTCTAATGTAACTGTTCCGTTGTAGATTTTTACATCATCGTTTGCGAAAACTGTTACTGCGAATGTCATCAAAATTGCTGTGAATAAAGTTGTAAAATTTTTCATGTTTCTATTTTTTTAATATCGTGTTTGTTTCTTTATGATGACTCAAAGATGCACGAAGATTAAGGATAGATTTTAGGGAAAAAATTAATTTGTGACATTTTAAATGTGAAAATTAATATATATTATTATTTATTAGGAATACTTTAAGTATTTTAAATGTGACATTGATTATTTTAGGTGTATTGCAACAAAAATTACACCATTAATATTTATTATAATAAATTATTTATTGTAATTTATTGATAATCAGTTTTTTATGATTTAAAATAAAATATTTTATATTGTGGATTAATATTAAAATTTTTTCAAAAAAAATTAATAAAAATCAAAAAAAGATTTTTTGTACTATTTTTTACTACGTTAATCCTTTAAAATCATCTATTCAATAACTCAAATGTTGTGTTTAATCAAAAAAATATTTACAAAAAACAACCTTTGAAAACAAAAAGCTGTTACAATTCAAAAAAATTCGTAACTTTCAGAAAATTTTGAAAGTTTAGTTAATTAAAACTGCTTTTGATGATACAACTAAGGCAACAAGATATATTTGCATTGTACAGTTTGCCATCTTCTAAGGATCATTATTTGATTCGGCAACTGAGCGATGACACCAATACATTTAACACAGAAAGTCTAAAACAACAAGGATTTGTGATTCATCCATTTGTAGAAAATGAAGTATCACCTTCGATTTTTATTAAAAAAGATGAATTTCACAAAAACCCAATTGTTGAGTTTTTTTCTAATCATATTGGTAATACAAAAAGTATTACAAAATCGACTTATCTAAATCAAGTCCAAAAATTCATAACAGCAACTCAAAAAGATTATCAAAAAATCATCTTTAGTCGTATAGAAACAATTCATCTTAGAACAGGTGATTTGTTTCAATTATTTACAACGCTAAAGGATTTGTATAAAAATGCTTTTGTTTACTTATTCAATATTCCAAAAATTGGTTGTTGGATGGGAGCTTCGCCTGAGATTTTTGTAAATCAAAAAGGTCGTCATTTTGAGACTGTTGCTTTGGCAGGAACTCAACGAGATTTGGGTTTGCCTTTAGAGAATGTAGATTGGGGCAAAAAGGAGGTTGAAGAACAAGCGATTGTAGAACGATACATAGAGAAAGCACTAAAAAAGGAAAATGCGAATTATCAAAAAACGGTTCCTTACACTTCAAGAGCTGGAAAATTATTACATCTTAAAACGAAATTCCGATTTCGTCCGCCACATAATTTATACGATTTCTTAGAGACATTACATCCTACTCCAGCGATTTGTGGTATTCCAAAACAAGCAGCTAAGGATTTTATTGTTAATAATGAAAAACATGATAGAAGTTACTATTGTGGGTTTTTAGGACCAGTTAATATTAAAAAGCAAACGAACCTTTTTGTCAATTTGCGTTGTATGCAGGTTTTTAAAGATAAATTGGCGTTGTATGTCGGTGGCGGAATTACAGCAGATTCAAATCCACAAAAAGAATGGGAAGAAACCGAAGCGAAATCGCAGACTTTGGTCGATGTGATTGAACGGGTTTATATGGATATGATTATGGTTTGATTTTTTAAATAGAGAGTGTTCAGAAAAGTGTGTCACTACTAATATTAAATATTGACATGCTTTTCGAATCTTTCTCCAAATTCTCTAACTAAATCACGTTGAATAGCTTTGATTTTTTAAATACAAAAGTGCCTTGATTGAACTCAATCAAAGCACTCTTGATTATTAAGAACTAATGCTTTTACATAAATTCTAATGTAAATATTTCTCGTTTGTTTTTATCCTTAACAACTACAAGACTATTATTCTTCTTTTTATCTATACGTAAATACTTACCATTAGTAGTTTTTAGGGCGTATTTATTATTTGGTAGTTTTTCAAACCTGAAATGTGTTGCTTCATTTAATTTTTGTGTATTAGCTATAAGGTAATTTTCGTTTTTCTTTATAGATACATACTTACTACCGACTTTCAAAGCATATGTGTTATCTTTTATTTTTACAAGTGTGAATGCTTTACTACCTGTTACATTATGAGCCATAAGACGACTATTATTCTTATTCACACGTACATAATTACTATTAGAGGCCTTTAATGTAATCTTCTTTCCTCCTTTTAATACATTTTTCTTATTAGAATTTGAATTATTTGGCTTCTTATTAGAATTATTCGGCTTCTTATTAGAATTTGAATTATTTGGTTTCTTATTAGAATTATTCGGCTTCTTATTAGAATTTGAATTATTTGGCTTCTTATTAGAATTATTCGGCTTCTTATTATTCGGCTTCTTATTGTTCGGCTTAGTATTATTCGGCTTCTTATTAGAAGGGAAAAATATTGCTTGAAATTCCGAAAAATCAGGTACCGTTTTATTATAATCACCTACTAGTACGTTAAGACATAAAGTTAAGTAACTTTACATTATGTCAAATAATACTGAATTAGTAACAAAAAAGGAGTTGGAAATTTTGGAAGAAATAGCAAGGAGTCAAAAACTATCTAAACGAGTTGTATCTCGCAGTAGAATGTTGAGTTATTATTTTGAATGTAGGAATAAAAAACAGACGATGCGAGATTTAAAAGTTTCATT
>JBGCFH010000267.1:0-9315 GCA_045106825.1 Saprospiraceae bacterium
CATTGAGTTTCCTCGAACAGAACCAAAACCTTTTCCATAACGCTCAGTACCAACCCGTGAAAGGTAAGCACCTTATGGTGATTTGGTAGGTGACGCTGATTTTCTCCCTACCGAAAGTTCATCCTAATCCTAAAAAAAAAAAATCAAGATTCTTCCATCTCATTTACAGCATGGTTTATCTATTTTGTATATTCGTACCCGATAAACCTTCAAGGCACACAACAAACCGCTAACAAAAGCATAATCGTCCATAGCCGCCAAAAAGCGACTACGGTGTATGCGGACGTTAACACCAATCTATTCAAAAATAAAAGTTACCACTAAAAAAAATGAACAAGTTGCAAAAATAACATTTGTATCAATCTATCCTCTATCGCTAAGAAAATTACCTTTGTGTAAAACAACACGTTAACATGGAAAAAATTGCCCATCATAATATTTCGGATTTATATAAAACCATAGGATTGCCGATTAAGCAGGAGTTGGATTTTTCTATCCTATCTATCCCTAACATTCATCCTCAAATTCCATTTAAATCGCCTGTTTTACAAGCTGAATATTTCTCTTTTATTCTAACTAAGAAAGGTTCTGGCGTTTATTATCTGGATGATAACAAATTTCCATTTGATTCAAGAACAATCTATTTCACGAATCCTGGACATATTAAATCTTATGAATTAATTGAGTCGAAAGAGGCTTTGATTATTATGTTAACCGATAAGTTTTTACGAGAAAATGTTCACTTTGAAATTTATGCGGAATTTCCTTTTTTATTAGCTGAGAAATCACCTCCGAATAAACTATTAGATAGTAATTTTGAGGAATTTGAGACGCTTTACAAACAGATTTTGATTGAATTTAAAAAAGATTCTCCGTATAAAAATAAAATTATTGGTAATCTATTTTCGGTATTATTACTCAAAATAAAAGAGCAATTTTGGGCAAATTATAATCCAATAGAAGAGGGAAATAGAGGTTCTCAAATTGTAAAATCTTTCAAAATACTTTTAGAATCAGCGTTTAAAGAAGTTTTAAGAAACGAACAAAATGATGTCAATTTACAGGCTCAATATTTTGCCGAAAAGATGAATTTGCATCCGAATTATTTAAATTCCGTAATAAAAAGTAAAACAGGAAAAACGGTGAATGATTGGATTTCAAGTCGAACCCTTTCCGTCGCCAAATTTCTTTTAATCAATAGATCCTATTCCTTCAAGGAAATTGCCTATAGATTAGGCTTTAGTGAACCGACTCATTTCAGTCGTTTTTTCAAGAAAAATACGACTCTCTCTCCAACCGCTTTCAGAAAAACGAATAAAAAATAAGCAAATCTTTGAAATTGGTCTATTCTCATTTGAATTAGGTCATCGTTTACAGTTCGATATTCCCCAACTTTGTACGGTAAGTTTTAGCAATAAAAATTTGCGATTACTTTTTAATTCTAAACGTAGAACAATGAATAAAACAAGATTAGGACACAGTACAATTAATATTAATAGAATCGGACTTGGCTGTATGGGAATGTCAGAATTTTATGGGGCTTTTGATGAAAAAGAATCTATAAAAACCTTGCATAAAGCAATTGATTTGGGCGTTGACTTTTTCGATACAGCAGATATGTATGGTTGGGGAGCGAATGAACGATTATTAGGAAAAGCGTTTAAAGGTCGTTGGGATGATGTGAATTTAGCGACTAAATTTGCGGTTATGCGTGGACCTAATGGCGAATTTCTTGGGCTTAATGGCAAACCTGAATACATTAAACAAGCATGTGAACAAAGTCTTCAAAATTTGGGTGTTGAAGCAATTGATTTGTATTATATGCACCGACAAGATCCAAAAGTAGAAATAGAAGAAATCGTTGGAGCGATGTCAGGATTAGTCAAAGAGGGAAAAGTAAAATACCTTGGACTTTCAGAAGTTGATGCGGAAACGATTCGACGAGCACATGCCGTTCATCCAATTTCGGCCATTCAAACCGAATATTCTTTATGGAGTCGAGAACCTGAAAAAGAAGTTTTTGAGGTTTGTAAAGAACTCGGAATTACCTTTGTCGCATACAGTCCTTTAGGGCGAGGCTTTTTGACAGGTGCTATTAAAAGCCGTGCTGATTTAGAAGCAGGAGATTTTCGACTAAGTAATCCACGATTTACAGATGAAGCTATTCAAGAAAATTTAAAATTTGTGGAAGTCGTTGACCGTATTGCACAAAGTAAAGGCGTAACCAAAGCACAGATTGCTTTAGCTTGGATATTGAGTCAAAATAATGAGATTACAACAATTCCTGGAACAAGGAAAATTCATCGTCTTGAAGAAAATTTTAGTGCTTTAAATGTAACGTTATCTGAAAGCGATTTGGCAACTATCGAAAAACATCTGCCTTCTGAAACTGTTGGTGCAAGGTACTAAAGGTAAATTATCTCCAAATACGAATCTTATAAAGAGCGTAATACTATTTTATCAATAAAACGGTATTTTCAATGTTTTGGGAATACCGTTTTTGGTAAAATACTACGATTCATTTATAATATAAATCCAAAATTATTTTTTTGTAAATTTGCTCAAAGCAATCATAGAAAATTTTCTTTAGTTAGGGAATAACTAATAAATACATTCAACATTGGAAGAATTAATCAAAAAAATAAGACGTACTCAACATCTAAGCCCAGAAGCAGAACAGTATCTTTTTTCTATTTCAAAAGAAAAGACCTTTTCTAAAGGAGATATCTTAATTCGACAAACAGAACAAGTAAACAAAATATTTTTTGTAACAGATGGCTGTCTAAGGTCATATTGTATTGATAAAAATGGCAAAGAACATACCTTACAATTTGCGATTAAAAATTGGTGGATAAGTGATTATATCGCTATTCACAATAATGAATTAGCAACCTTAACCATAGAATGTCTTAAAGAATCAAGTGTCATTGAATTTAATGCTAAAAAAATGAATAACATATTTACATTATTCCCAGAGTTTGAACCCTTTCAACGAAATCTACTGGAACGTCATGTTGTGAGTTTGCATAAGAGAATTTTAAATCAGTTACAACTAACGGCTTCAGAAAGGTATGATTTATTCTTGCAACAATATCCTGATATTGAGCGATTTACTCGCAATTATCACATCGCATCTTATTTAGGAATTACACAGGAAAGTTTGAGTCGTATTCGAGTTGAAAAGTCAAAGAAATAGTTATTCTCTTACAGTTTTAGCGGAAGCAAAAGTCATCAGATGAGTCCTTTCATAAAAATCATCGTTTTGTCTAAAATTACAAAAGTTATAACAACTCATCTGATGACTAATTATATATTTTCTCAACATTGAAATACGGCAGCTAAAGACAGCCGCTACGACGGTACAAGCGAATGATGTCTTAATCGAAGTAAAAGCTACTACCATTAATCCGATAGACAAAAGTATTATCGCGTTATAGATGAAGAAGTTGCCAAAATGTTCGGAATGATGGATTATAAATTACCAGAAGCATTAGCGAACCTTATTAATACTACAAGCGCGTCTTACAAATTTATTTTCATGCACCCAAATGGTGAGCATTTAGGGCAGATTAAATTGATGGTTGAAGATGAAAAAATCAAACCTGTGATTGATAAAGTCTATCCTTTCACTGAAAGTATTGAAGCATTTAAACACCTTGCGACTGGAAGAGCAAAAGGTAAAATTGTTATTAAGATAAATTAAATTTTAATAAATCTCACATAGCTTTTCGCAAGTAATAGCTTTGGTGTTTAAATAGTCAACTCTTGCATAAATATAGCAAGAGTTGATGTTCAGTTTGATTATAGTTTAATATGATTTTATTGACTATTCAATTAGTCATTTTTCGTGAGTGTTGCCTTTTTTGTAAGTTTATAATAATTTTGATAACAAAGAACTGAATAAAAGATACTTTATTAGGATTGTCATCATAATAAGCTGTTTCCTGTCTTTACATACAATTTTTACGACTTTTAATTATCTTAACTTATTTGCCTTTGCAACCTCAAGATAATACTTAGGATCGCCACTTGTTGTTGTACCGCCTTTGATGTTGTTGCTGTTTTTAATCGTAAACTGCTCGAATTTTTTGATTGTATTTTTCATATTTCGTAGGTTTTACCTACGGCTACTGATGTAACGCCTTTGGCGTTTTTTTAGTAACCGTAGTTTTTTTATTTTTTGAGGTTTATAATAATTTTGTTGATTGAGTTGACGAAGCTGTTCCACTTGCGGTTCTCGTTCCACGACCGTTTGCTCCGCCTTTGATGCTGTTGGTATTTTTAATCGTGAACTGCTCGAATTTTTTGATTGACTTTTTCATGTTCCGTTCTAACTCCGTTGGAGTTTTTTGTAACCGTAATTTTTTGTTTTTTGAAGTTTATAATAATTTTGTTGAATTGCTTGATAAAACAGCATCAAACTTTTAAATCTGATGCTGTTTTAACACGATTAATTTCTAAGGATGTCCAAATTATGGATCAGGTAATACCTGTCTTTTTTTAGCTCGTCCTTTTCTCATACCACCTTTAATTTGTATCGTCTGTACTTTTTCGATTTTTTTATCTGCAAATTTTGCAATTGACTTTTTCATAATTAATAAATTTTTAATATTTAAATAATTGTTTTTTAATACGATACAAATATGCAGTCGATTTTTAGAAATAAAAACAGGCAGTTTATGAATGGTAGGGAATTTATCATTAATCGTAGTATTTATTTCACGAATGGTATTTTTTGGTTTATGAACGGAAAGGTATCTATTTCTAAAACTTGTAACTTTGTTCTATCTTCATGTTTTGAAGTTAACTAAGGCAAACGCATCAAAATAAACTCTGCGTTTAATCGGGTTAGAAACCCGATTTTATAGATTCATAAAGTGCAATTAAATCACTTTTTGTTTTTTTTTGAGCGTTTTTTCAGCAAAGAGTTATCTAAAGAGGCGGATTTTAATCCGTCTAAACGTACAATTTTGAGCTTTTTCATTTTGATGCGTTTGCCCTATAAGTTAGCCGTATTCTAATCGACTCTGTGATTTAATAATTAATCGCCGAGGCTTCGGGACAAGTACTTCATATTTAATAATTAAAAAGATTGCGTTATTTACTTTTCATATCATTATTTTTCACGAGCAATTTATTGATGGCTCAACAATCCTATTTTTATAAAATAGATAGTGAAAATGGCTTTCAGTCTAATGAGGTTTATGAGATTGAACAGGATAGTTTTGGTTTTATTTGGATAGGTTGTGATGCTGGAATTTTTAGGTATGATGGTGTGAGTTTCAAACAATACATTCACCCAGAACAAAACGGACGAAGTATTTCACATTTGATTATTGACGAAAAGCAGCGAGTTTGGTGTCAAAATTTTGCAGGACAGATTTTTTATATTTATCAAGATTCGATTCATTTATTCAAGGATTTTTCAAAGGAAAGTGTATCGTTTCCGAAATACACGGTTTTTGATAATCAGCTGTTTGCTTATTTTAATAGACAAACGAATGTTTATAATACGAATACGAAAGAACTAAAACGATATTATGAATATACAATCAAAGGCGAGGTCATTACACCAACAGATTTAGCAGCTCATCAAAACGATTTATATACGAATAGTCGAGAAAATATTTACTTGACGAAACCTGACGGTTTACTTCAACCGCTTTTTGAACAAAGCAAGTATTTTTTCCCAAGAATTGCCGTGATTAATCATCAATTCGTTACGGTAGGTGAAGCGGAAAAAACTGGTATTTGGACAATTTTTATTATTAAAAATGGCATTATTCAACGTAGTAAAGTATTGGGAAAAGGTTTTTTTCCAAAGGAAGTTTATATGATTACTAAAATCAAAGATGGAATTGCGGTTTGTACTTCAAGCGGTGTTTATATTTTTGATGCTGCGTTTAATTTGACTCGACATTATTTTCCGAATGAACGAATTACGGACGCTTTGTATGATAGAGAAGGAAATTTGTGGCTAACTTCCTTACAAAATGGTATTTATGTAATTCCTTCGCTTGATTTAAAAATTTATACAACGGATTTTTTTCCCAATGCTAATATGACGACTTTAGCGGTCAAAGGTCAAGAGATTTTAGCCGCAACTTATTTGAGTAATGTGTATCAATTTAATCCTACAACGGAAACGTTTAAAGTCTTAAACTTACCAAAACACGAACGCTACAAAACCGCTAAAAGAATTATCGAAAATGATAAATATCGAGTTTTTGCTTTAGGTTCAAATAGTGTATTGGTTCATAAATTACAAAAAGATGCTTCGCCTAAGTTACTCGGAAATTCCAATATGAGAGATATGGTCTTGGTAGAAGATTCATTGTTTTGGGTGAGTACTTATGGTTTTGGGTTTACTGATTTAAAAGAAAATAAGTATAAAACGATTTTTAAAACAGCAGGACGAACAATAGCAAAACATCCTAATCAAGAAATTATTTATTTTTCTAATAAAAATGGTTTTTATCAATACCAAAATGGAAAAGTTGCAGAAATAAAAAAAGATAGTCAATCGGTTTTTCCGATGTGTATGGATTGGCAAAGTGATACGCTTTGGTTTGGTACGTTGAATGATGGTATTATAGCGTATCATAATGGGCAGTTTGTCAAGCATTTACACAAAAGTAATGGCAACTTGAATAATATGGTGCGTTCTATTCGGATTTATAAAAATTGGTTATTAGCAGCGACTGATAGGGGTTTGATTCGAATGGATTTACATACCGAAAAAATAGAAATTATTAATCGTTCTGATGGTTTACACCAAAACGAAGTGATGCGAATAGAAGTGCTAAACGATGATATTTTTTTAGCGACAACGATTGGTATGATTCGGTTTCCGCTAAATCTTCAAGCCGAAAATTCAATCGTTCCCAATATTGCTTTACATTCTATTTTTATTAATGATAGCACTCAAGTTGATTTTTCAAAACAAAGATTTAAACACACGGAAAACAATATTTTATTTCAATTCAAAACCGCACTTTTTAGAAGTCGAGCAGATTTTTATTATGAATATCGCTTGAAAGGTTTGAATGAAAATTGGCAACAAACTAAAGGAACAGCACCTTTTGCACAATATCGTTCTTTGCCGTCTGGTCGTTATATTTTTGAGGTTCGAGCCATAAATGAAGATGGTATAAAAAGTCGAATCGAACAATTTCAATTTTCGGTATCTGCACCGATTTGGTTACGTTGGTGGTTTATTTTATTGATTTTCATAATACTTATTTTAGCAACTTATTGGTTTGTCAATCGGAGAATTCGGAGGATTCGTCAACAAGCGAGAATAGAAAATGAACTCAAAACGTCTCAACTTACCGCTTTAAAAGCACAAATGAATCCACATTTTTTGTATAATGCCTTGAACTCTATTCAAGATTTGATTCTACAAAAAGATGTTAAAAATGCAGTTCGATATTTAACAAAATTCAGTCATTTGATGCGACAGATTTTAGATGCTTCGGGTTTGAGTGCGATTACTTTAGAAGATGAAATTAAAATTTTGACGCTTTATTTAGAATTAGAAAAATTGCGTTTTGGCGATGATTTTAATTATGAAATTCAACTCAACGAAAGGATTGATGCGTCATTTTTACAAATTCCACCGATGATTATTCAACCCTTTGTAGAAAATGCGGTGAAACATGGATTATTACATAAAACGAAAGGCACAAAAAACTTAACGCTTTATTTTGAAAAAGAAGATTTATTAATTTGTACAATTATTGACAATGGCGTTGGTCGAGCAAAATCTGCGGAAATTCAAGCACGTCAAGATAGAAATCGTACTTCGTTTGCTACTTCTGCGACTCAAAAGCGATTGGATATTTTGAACGAAACTTATCAACAAAAAATAGGTTTGGACATTATTGATTTGATGGAAAATAATGAGGCGAAAGGTACAAAAGTAGTGCTTCGCATTCCGTATAAAAACCATTCATAAACCGAAATCGACCGTTTATAAATTTCCTTTTGATTTTAAGTGATTGTTTTGGCAGCTTTGTCGTAAGACCAAAAAACAAAATGAAATGTTAGGATTAATCATCGCTTTACTAATATCAATCAAACAATCAATTTTTGAGCGTAACAATACTATTGACTTGCCGAAACATCCGATGGGATAATTGGTTCTTTGAAAAATCCAGTGATAAACCTAAATATACGAATTATTTGAATTCATTTTTTATGTTGATAGATTTCAAATTTTTATTATTTCACTGGATTTTTCAAAGAACCGGATAATTTATAACGCTCAACAATTATCACAATATTAAATTAAAATCATGTCCACAAAATACACCGCTATTATCGTTGATGACGAAGAACGTGCAAGACGTACATTAAAACTCATGTTAGAAACCTTCTGTCCTGAAATTGAAGTTTTGGGCAGTTACAAAAATATTCCGGAAGGCGTTTTAGCGATTAATAAATTGAACCCTAACATTGTCTTTTTGGATATTGAAATGCCAGAATATAATGGTTTTGAGTTATTAGGATTTTTCCGAGAAGTGAATTTTGAAATCATCTTTGTCACGGCTTACAATCAATATGCTTTGAAAGCATTTGAAGTATCGGCTGTTGATTATGTTCTCAAACCGATTGATGGCGATTTATTGGCAAAAGCCATAGAGAAAGCGGCTAAACGTATTGGTACAACTGAAATGCAGGAGCGTTTAGATACTTTAAAAACCAATACAGAAACCGAAATTTTTCGTAAAATTGCCTTACCAGTTTCGGAAGGATTGCTGTTTGTCGAAGTTGATAATATTGTTCATTTAGAAGCAGAAGGTGCTTACACAAATATTTATTTAGCGGATAATCAAAAATTATTTGTTAGTAAACGCTTGAAATATTTTGAAGATTTATTACAAAACCGAAAAGCCTTTTATCGCTGTCATCGTTCCTTTTTGATTAATATTAATTTTGTGAATAAACTGAATAGAAACGAAGGACATCTGACTTTAGATAATCAAAAAAGTATTCCACTTTCGAGAGATAAAAAGTCGGAGTTTGAACAATTGCTGAAAGCGTTTAATTTGTTGAATACCTAACGTGGCGAAGCCACTACCATAGTTACGAGTTACGTGTTGCGAGTTTGACGAATTGACCCCAGATTGATATTTTTTTAAAATTCATGTAACTACTACATTAAGACATAAATTTAAGTAACTTTACATTATGTCAAATAATACTGAATTAGTAACAAAAAAGGAGTTGGAAATTTTGGAAGAAATAGCAAGGAGTCAAAAACTATCTAAACGAGTTGTATCTCGCAGTAGAATGTTGAGTTATTATTTTGAA
>JBGCFH010000268.1:0-3566 GCA_045106825.1 Saprospiraceae bacterium
ACGTATTATAGCGAAATAATTTTTTTGTTCTACGATTTTAAAAAATGTGAATATAGCCGAGTTACATGAATATTTTTTAATGAAGTAGAACGGAAAAAGTACGAGTTAGAATACGTGATTACTTTTGGTAATGTACTTAATTCTGTCGAAGTGCTTATTTTATAAAATTTTCTTTCCTAAAATTGGTTTCACTGATTCATTCTCTGATAAAACATCACTTGAGTCGATAGATTTCTCAACATCAATAGCAATCAATTTACTTCCCATCCAAACAGAAATAATCGTCATTCCGACAGCAAGATAACCAACCCAATCATAATGCAACAACGTTTCGGTAACTTCATCTTCGATAACAATCGCACCAGCAATTATAGAAGCTAAGGCTAAAGCTAATTGATTTGCAGACGAACGTAAACTCATGAAACCAGCTCGGTTTTCACTTTTCACAACCGATGTCACCATAGTTGTAGCAGGAACAGAACGACCACTTGAAGTTATAAAAAACAAGGTCGTCACCATCAACGCAACAACGATTGAAACCGCTGGCAAATTGGTGATTAACAAAATTGGAATAATCGCTAACGAACCCATAATCATAAAGACTCGTTTATGTCCATGTTTGTCCGCTAATTTTCCAAAAAGTGGCAACGTAACAAACGTTGCTAATCCACCAATAAGGTATATATAAGAAACATCAATATCAGAAAATCCAACGTTGCGAATCATGTAAGGAGCAATAAAAGGTATGATTGTAAAATGTCCTAACATCATCATCATCGTAAATCCTAATGCTCGTAATTGATTTGGATTTTTAAATATTCCAATAATATTTTCTAAAGCGTTCGGGCGTTCGTGTGCTGTTTCCAAATGTTGTCGCATAGCAGGAAATTTGAAAATAGTCACTCCAATCATAATAACAGAAATACCGCCAACCGCTAAAAATGGAACTTCCCAACTAAATGAAGCTGCCAAATATAATCCAAATGGAACTCCAACAACACTCGCCGTAGAAAATGCCATCATAATATAACCCATTGCTGTCGCTCGACGATGCAACGGAACGGCATCTGCTACAATTGACAAAATCAAACTCGCTAAAATGCCACCGAAAACACCTGTCAAACTTCGCATAATCAAGAAAATTGGATAACTCGTCGAGAAAGCACAAGCAAACGTTGCGATAGTAAAACCAATATATCCTGTCAACAATGCCGTTTTTCTATCGAATTTATCTAAGAAAAATGCACTAATAAGACCTGTAACAAAAGCAGCAATAGCATAAGAGGAGACAATTAAACTGAACTGTTGAGGCGAAATATCAAAGGTCTGCATCAAGGTTGAACCTAAAGGCATGATAATCATGAAATCTATGATATGAGTGAATTGAATGACCGCTAATATAAAAAGTAATAACCGTTCATTTTTCATTGGTTTGGTGTTTCTATTCAAACAAGTGTAACGAATCGTGAATTGGAATAGTTCAGATTAAAAAATAGAAACGAAAGGTCTAAAAAGAGAAAAGGCGATAACAATGTTATCGCTTTTCATTTACACAAAATACAAAACCCAGTAATTTTTGATATATAAATATTTGAGTTGTCTCAAATAGTATCATTCGTTGTTATGCTTTCTTATTAGAAAATAGTATGCCAAAAAGAATATCTCACTATTTTTTTTCAAAAAATATTTTATGTATAGTTATCAAAAAGAATGAAGCAACTAAAGAATGAACATTTATTGGTTCAATTATTAAGTCTACTTAAATTTTGCAGGATATTGTCAGAAATAATCACCTTTCAAAATCCGTTTTTCCGCCTTCCTTTTTCATCAATTTCGTTTCTTTAATAATGATATTTTGCGAAAAACCTTTGCACATATCGTAAATCGTCAACGCTGCAACCGAAGCACCAGTTAAAGCTTCCATTTCAACACCAGTTTGTCCTTTAGTTTTTGCTAAACATTGAATGATAACTTCGTTATTATCGCTAACTTTTATATCTATTTTTACTTTCGTCAATGGTAGCGGATGACATAACGGAATCAAATCACTCGTTTTTTTCGCTCCCATAATTCCTGCTAAAATAGCCGTTTGAAAAACTGCTCCTTTTTTTGTTTGAATGTCGTTGTTATCATTCAAGTGTTGGATAACTTCATTTGGTAATTTGATAATTGTTTGAGCAATTGCGATTCGTTGTGTAATTGCTTTTTCTCCAACATCAACCATTGTTGGATTGCCGTTATTTGTTAAGTGTGTGAATTTCATCTTTTGTGATTGTGTCAGCTTTGCTGATTGTGTGATTGTATTGCTTTGCTGATTGTACTGAACAATTGATTAATCGACTGTTTGTAAAATACAATCACACAATCAGCGAAGCGATACAATCACACATTTTTTTGTAAATTTGTACGAAAATACAAAATCAATCAATACAGATGGCTACTCAAAGAATTTTGTTATTAATATCGTTTGCAGTTTTTAGTATTATCGCTTTTGGACAAAAGAGTGATAATCTAAAAGAGAAACGAAATAGCCTAAAGGAAGATATTGAAAAAACGGCTTCTGAAATTAAATCAACCTCCAAAAAACGGAAATCTACTTTGCAACAATATCAATCATTGAAAAAATCGGTTGGTACGAAAAAAGAAATGGTAAAAACGTTGGAAACGGAGATTGAACAATTAGATATTCGGATTGCTCGACAGTCAGATTTAGTGAATGATTTACAAGCAGATTTGGAGATATTGAAAGATAGTTATGCCGAATTATTGCGTAAAGCATATCGTCAAAATCAATCGAATGAACAATTTTTGTTTTTAGTTTCTGCTAATGATTTTAATGATTTTATTAGACGTTGGCGATTTTTACGACAGTTTCATCAATACAAAAAAAATCAAGCAAGTCTAATACAAAAAACACAAACTGCTTTTGAAGCTCAAAATATTATTTTGGATACTTTGAAAGTTGAAAAGATGGAAATCATCGCTCATATCAAAGATGAAACTCAAAAGTTAGGTGCTGCAATTAAGCAAAAAGAGGTTGCTGTAAAGGAATTATCACAAAAAGAAAAGGATTTAAAAGTTAAATTGACAAAGCAAGAAAAGGCAAAAGGTCAATTAAATTCAGATATTGAAGCCGCAATTTATGCAGAAACTAAAACAAGACGAACGCAAAACCGAAGTTTAAAAGGCAAAACAAGTCGTACTTTTTCAAAAAAAGAAAAATCGCTTACCAAAGGTTTTAAAAAACTAAAAGGAAAATTATCAAAACCTGTAAACGGAACAATTGTCGGAAAATTCGGGATAAGAGTGCATCGAGAAGCCAATAATACCAAAACAGAAAGTCCTGGTGTTGATATTAAAACAACGACAAACGCCAGTGTAAAATCAGTTTATGAAGGCGTTGTCGTTCGAGTATTTTATAAACCAGAGTTCCAAAATATTGTTTTGGTACAACATGGCGAATATTTCACTTTGTATTCTAACCTAAAATCTACCGTTGTTAAGAAAGGAACGAAAGTCAAGAAAGGCGACATTATCGGCAAAGTAGGAACGAAAAATGGTAAAAC
>JBGCFH010000269.1:0-3190 GCA_045106825.1 Saprospiraceae bacterium
TTTTTGGATTCGTTTACTTTTTTATGTATCATTATGTAATATTTGTAGAAAAAAATGCTAAAATAGACATTTTGCATTTTTAAATTGCCATAATGAATTGTTTATCAATTTATTATGGCTTTTTTATAAACTTCAAATTAACAAAATATCAGCATCAAAAATTCATTTTCAAATAACTATTTTTAAATATAAAACACTAATAATCAAATTATTATAAAGTTTTTTACAAGTAATATTACTACCTACAAAATTTCAAAGTATAGCATTTGCAAAAACCTAAAAGGTTTTTAAAATCTTTCAGGTCTGATTATCAATCATTTACGTTATTATTTTATTTTAAACGTAGAATAATTATATCCGACTATTTATGTCTTAAATTGATGATGATAAGTTATATTTCAATCAAAAACATAGATTAAACAGAAATCGGAGCTTTAATCGTTGGATGAGGTTTGTAATTTAACAGTTTAAAATCTTCATATTTAAAATCAAAAATATCTTTTATTTCGGGATTTATCCACATTGTTGGCTGTTCACGAGGTTTACGAGAAAGCTGTAATTTTGCTTGTTCCAAATGATTCATATATAAATGTGTGTCACCAAAAGTATGGACAAATTCGCCCAAACCTAAGTCACAAACTTGAGCAATCATCATCGTCAATAACGCATAAGAAGCAATATTAAACGGAACACCCAAAAACGTATCAGCACTTCGTTGATACAACTGACAACTCAACTTACCATCGGCAACATAAAACTGAAATAAGCAATGACAAGGACTCAAAGCCATATCTGGCAAATCCGCAGGATTCCAAGCCGTAACAACGTGTCTACGACTATTCGGATTATTTTTTAAACTATGGATAACATCTGAAATCTGGTCAATTGTTTCGCCATTTGGTGCTGACCAGCTTCGCCATTGTTTGCCATAAACTGGTCCTAAATCACCATTTTCGTCTGCCCATTCGTCCCAAATCCTGACTTTATTTTCTTTTAAATATTGGATATTCGTGTCACCTTGTAAGAACCAAAGCAACTCGTGAATAATCGAGCGTAAATGTAATTTTTTGGTGGTCGTCACTGGAAAACCTTCGTTCAAATCGAAACGGATTTGTCGCCCAAAAACACTTAATGTTCCTGTTCCTGTTCTGTCGCCTCGCTGAACGCCATTATCCAAAATATCTTGTAATAAATCTAAATATGCTTTCAAAATTTTAGTGATTTTGCTTGTCCCGAAATCTCGAGATGATTGTTGATTGTTGATTAATACGTTGTGAACTTTATAAAGATTTTAAATAAAAAATACAATTGACGATTTCATTAAAAATTTAGTTGTCAACTTTTACTAATCAAAAATTACAATCAAAATGATTTAATTTCTACTTTATTTATGTCAATGATTGTTTCTACTTTTTACAAAATTACGGATTTTTAGCTATAATTATCAAACGACTTCCGCCACAACAAACGAACTTCCGCCAACAAAAATCAAATCTTCCGAAGTTGCATCTTCTGTCGCTGAACGCAATGCTTCATTGACAGAATCATAGACTTCACCTTTAAGTCCAAATTCCGCTGCTTTTTCTGCTAATAAATTCGCTTCTAAACCACGAGGAAGATCAGGTTTACAGAAATAATACAAGGCGTTTTTTGGTAATAACTGTAGGATTTTTGATTGATCTTTATCTTTCGCCATTCCTAATATGATGTGCAAATAGTTGTATTTCATCGTCGTTAATTGTTCGACAACTTGACGAATACCATCTTCGTTGTGTGCTGCATCTGTGATTGTTAATGGATTTGTATTAATTGTTTGCCAACGACCAATCATATTTGTTAAAGAACTGACATTTGCCATTGCTTCAATAATGTTGCTGTCCGAAAATTTCCAACCTAAAGACTCCAAAACTTCTGCTGTATGAATGACCGTAATCAAATTTTTTCTTTGATAATGTCCAGCTAAATCCAATTCTAAGTTATTGAAAATCAAACTATGATGACCTAATTCTCTGATTTCAAAATAAGACTTAATACCATCATTTTCTAAAGGAACAGCGGTATAAAATGAATCTGCAAACGAAATCGGTGCATTCATTTCTAATGCTTTATCAATAAAAACTCGTTGTGTTTCATCATGAGTTTCACCGATAACAACTGGTATGTTTTGTTTAATAATTCCAGCTTTCTCACCAGCAATTTGTGGCAGCGTATCGCCTAAAACTCGTTGGTGATCAAAACTAATATTAGTAATCACGGATAAAATTGGCGTAATAATATTGGTAGAATCCAAACGTCCACCTAAACCAGTTTCAATAATAGCAATATCTACATCGTGTCGAGCAAAATGCTCAAATGCCATTGTAACCGTTATTTCAAAAAAAGAAGGTTGAATTTCTTCAAAATGATGTTTGTACTTTTCCACAAAATCAACAACTTCTTGTTTGCTGATATATTCGCCATTAATTTTTATTCGTTCTCGAAAATCTCGGTAGTGAGGCGATGTATAAATTCCGACTTTCAAGCCTTTTACTTGAAATAAAGCTGCCAAAAGATGTGTTGTTGAGCCTTTACCGTTTGTACCAGCAATATGAATTTTTGGGTATTTTTCATATGGATTATCCAGTACTTTACACAGCTCACGAATATTCGTGAGTTTAGGCTTTAATGCTTTTCTACCAATGCGTTGAAACATCGGAAGTTGATTGTATAAATAATCAATTGTTTGTTGATACATGTATTTTATAATTGGAAATGTATTGAAAATTTTGACACAAAAATATCAATAAAAATGTCAATTAAGTATAATACTAAACGCCTTACCGAAAATCACTCAATACTTCTTTAAAAGGCATAATATTAAGAATATTGGTTACAAATTAAACAACTATCCATTTTGATGAATACATACTTTATTGAAATCTGTATATGATGTAGCTATGATGTAGTGGAATGTTACAATATTTTATTTTGTATTCTTTATGTTGTGAAATAATTATTGGGTAGATAATAAATTAACTTAATTTTACTTTGTAATGGGAATGTTCTTTTTTGGCTCTTTATGATTCTATGTGGTTTACAGTAGCGGCTGCTTTAGCTGCCGTATGAGTTTGTGATATTTTCGGCAGCCCCGAGTCCTCGGGGCCGTTACTTAGCATCAAAATATTCAAAACCACGTAAAATCATAAAGAAC
>JBGCFH010000027.1:0-39191 GCA_045106825.1 Saprospiraceae bacterium
ATCTGCGTGAATCTGCGTGAATCTGCGTGAATCTGCGTGAATCTGCGTGAATCTGCGTGAATCTGCGTGAAAAAAGCATTTTGCGAAGCAAAATTTAGCAATTGTGATTTCTATTTTACGTTTCAGCGAAACGTGAATATAAAAGATATTGATTTATAAAAGTTAGATTCTCTAAAAAACAGTATGCTTTTCGATGAAAATTGTAAAAAAAATTAAATTTATTATGATAGTATTTGGTACTCCATTGATTTTCAATCAAATACTTTAAAACCATACACATTTCGGTAGGACGTGACGGAAACATTCCGATACAATCGGAATGTTCTCATCAAATTAGATTGTCTTATTTTGGGCTTGTCCCAAAAATTTGTAGGGTTTTGAAAAATGTCAATAATACTTTCGCAATTTCTAAAATCACTACAAAAAATTATTCCTCTTTCCGAAAAACCAACATCAATAAACCCATAGAAAAGACAATACAACCGAAAACGATAAAGAATCGGTTTTCAATCATCATCTGTCCGACACCAATAATGCCAGAACCAATCAACGTAATCACAGCAGCAATGGTATGTTTTTTAATAAATTGCCAAGCATATGTTGTAACACCAGCGTACAATAATGCTGGACCAATCATCATAAAAGGAATTTGAATAGAAGGTGTATTCATCAATTGACCGATTACAGCATTACGACTTTCATAATCATCGCCATAACTCCACAATAGAAAATCAATCGTACACATTCCGATATGTGCAACGACACCTAAAATTGTCAAAAAAGTAGCAATAGAATGTATTATTCCTTTCGGAAAAATAAAGCTAAACGACAACATCAAAATCGCACCAATCATCATTAACCAATGTGCAAAATCAAGAGGTTGTTGTGCTTGTAAAAAGTCAAAACCTTGTGCTAATAAAAATTGACTAATCGTTAGACAGATTAGTCCGATGATACTTAGTGTTTTTGGATTCATATTTTTATGATTTTGCTAATTCATGTTAATAAAAATTCGTATAATTTGTGTCTAAAATGACGACCTAACTACATATAAACCGAAATCGTCAACGCAATCATCACGACTACCAATAATATAAAAAACAAAGGCATTACAAATTTTAACCATTTATCAAAACCAACTTTCACAATCGCCAACGAAGCTAAAATCAAACCTGTCGGACTGATAAAAAAGAACAAACCCATTCCGTATTGATACGCATTCACAATGACTTCTCGACCGATTCCAACCGTATCGGCTAAAGGTGCCATAATCGGCATCGTTAAAACTGCCATTCCTGAAGAAGAAGGAATAAAAAATGATAAACCGCCAAAAATATACATCATCACATTCGCAAAAATGCCTTTATTCATACCTTCTGTCGCACTACTTGCGTAATACAACATGGTATCACTAATCAATCCATCGTCCATAATCACTGTAATGCCTCGTGCGATTCCGATGATAAATGCAACACCTAACAAGTCTGCTGCACCTTTGGTGAAAGCCTCCATAAAGTCACTTTCTTTGAGTTGTGCAAGAAAACCAATGATAATTGAACCAACCAGAAATGTTGTTGTCATCTCGATAAACCACCATTCTAAAGAGAAAACACCATAAATCATAATAATAAATGAAGCTGCAAACACCAATAAAATCAACCGTAAACGACCATTTAAAGTCGGAATTTTCTCTGCTGTTTTTGTACCAAATAGTTGTTCTAATTGTTCTTTTTGGTTATAAATAATAGATTTGCTCGGATCTTTTTTTACTTTTTTTGCATAACGCAAAATGTATAAAATACAAATCAAGGTACAGAGTATTAACATTACCGCTCGACCTTCGATGCCAGTTGTCCAATTGATACCGGACGAAGCAGACGCAATAATACTCGAAAATGGATTCACAGTAGAACACATTGTACCGATACTCGAACCGATAAAAATACAGGCAACTCCAACAATCGCATCATAACCAGCTGCCAAGAAAACAGGAATCAGAATTGGGTAAAAAGCCATCGTTTCTTCTGCTAAGCCAAATGTCGTTCCACCAGCAGCAATCAACGTTGTGACTAAAATAATCAGTAGATATTCTCGACCTTTTAAGCTTTTCGCCAACGAAGCGATACCAGCATCAAATGCACCCGAAAGGTTCATAATCCCAATTAATCCGCCAATAATCAGGACTAAAAAGATAATATCAGCCGCTTCTATAATTCCTTTAATCGGAGATTTTAGAAATGCTGCAAAACCTTGTGGATGAGGTTCTAACTCTTTGTAGGTATTCGGAATACCAATCGGTTTATAAATATCACCGCTTGTAAAATTTTCAATTGGAATCTTGATATTTAATTCTTCTAAGACCTGTTGTGTCGCAGGCAAATCTATCGATTTTCCTTGACTACTTCTGACCAACATCTTCGTATCGCTGTTATATGTCAAACTATCATACTTTCCAGAAGGAACAATCCAAGTGAGTAACGCTACCATTCCTGCAATGACAAATAGAATGGTTTGTGCCGTTGGAAATTTTATATTTTTCATATCTGTGGTTTATTTAGTTGTAATGTAACTACTCAGTATATATGAAATTCTGCGTTTAATCCCCGAGGTTTCGGGACGCAGCAGGTTAAAATCCGATTCTTTAGATATTACTCCGTTCAAGAAGTTGGCAAAAAAGATAAAACTCCGATTTTAAGGATAAATTTTCTCCTGTTCGAGTGTTTCTCATCAAAGAACCATCTAAAAAATCAGGTTAAAACCTGCTGCGTCCCGAAACCTCGGGGATTAAACGCACGATGTTATAAATGCTGAGTAGTTACTCCTCGGATTTTTTAATGATTGTTCCTTTGTAAATTGCTCGAACGCTTTTGAGAATTTGTTTTGAACCGATGTAGTTGTAGTGGGGTTTGGGTTTCATAAATATATCTTATAAACCTATGGGTTTTAAGTTTCCTCCGGAAAATCAAAAATCGTTTGTGGATCTTGTAAATCTTCTGCTTTTTTATAAATGTCCGACATTTTCAAAGAAACGCCCAAAGTTTCTAATTCTACGGTTTTATCCAAACCGGTATAAGTTGTCATTTGCCATTTATTCTCTTCGATTTTAACTAACACTTCAACAATCGGCATATCTTGATGCACTAAAACGTATTCTTTGAATGATGGTAAAGATTGGTATAAACGGAATTTTCCACTTCTGTCATATCTTTCTGTTGATTTTGAAGCAACTTCGACCACCAAAGTTGGATTAATAATTCCTAATCTATGATTTTCATGAGCAATTGCCTTTTCTAAAGCAACACAAACATCAGGATAAACAACACGGTCAAACTTAGGTAAATAAACCGTTTGGTCACCACTAAATAATTCATAATCGTCTTCTCGATTATTCAAAAAGATAAAAAATAAACCGATTAAAGTTGATATAATTCTATTGTGATTGTGTGTTCCGCCAGGCATAGGAATTATTTTACCGTTAACAAATTCGCTTCTAAAGTTCGCTTTTTCTTCTAATTCATAGTATTCCTCCAACGAATACAATCGCTTTCGTTGCTGAATTATCGCCTTATTACTAACTTCTGCTACCATGATTTTCTAATTTAATACACTACAATTTACGAGTTTATTTTGGTTTGTGCAAAAGATATAATTATCAAACGGTGTCCCCGAAATAAATTCGGGATAAACTTTTCTCCGAACCTCAAATAAACCTAACAATATCTCAATGCTACAAACGGTTTCGGTTTTCCAAACCTTTTTTGATTGTGAAAAGGTTCAGCGAACCGTTACCGTTTGTAGAAAACCAAAAGTTAGATTATTTTTTGAGGTTCAGAGAACCGACACTGTTTATTAAAAATAATTGCTTCCATATCCAATCAAATATATCCTCGGATTTTTTAATGATTGTTCCTTTATAAATGGATTTTACTCTTTTTAGGATTTGTTTTGGTTTAATGTAGTTGTAGTGAGTTTTCATTAATTTCATTTATGTTTTAAATTATTAAATCTTTTGATTATTATTGAATTTAGTATATATTTGCATACTATAGTTAGCATAAAATGAATAATATTATAAATGAATCATCACTTAATAAGTTAGATAATGTTTTAAAGAGCCACACAAGATTCTTAATTATGCTTATCATTAATAATCAAGAATGGATAAGTTTTAAGAATCCGATGAATATTCTAAACGTAAGTTATGGAAAATTAGCTACTCAATTAAAAAAGCTTGAAGAAGCAAATTATATTGAAGTAAAAAAGGAATTTCTTAATAAAAAAACTAATACTATTTGACAACTCTATTCAGAAAATTACAAATCAAGGAAAAGTAGCTTTAGAGAATCATTTAAATGAATTGAAATACCTAATTGATAGGTATGAGTAATTATATAAATTAAGAAAATAATAATCAATGTTTGAAAAAATTAAGTCAGTATTAGGAACTCCATATTACGAAAATGAAAAATCTATAATCTATAATATGGATTGTTCAGAAGGTTTAGAATTATTAAATGGTAAGATTAAAATTAACTCAACAATTACAAGTCCCCCTTATAATATTGGTAAGGAATATGAAAATATATTGGCTTTAGATAACTACGTTGATTGGTTAGTTAGTATATGTCAACAAATATATGATATTACAAAATCTAATGGGTCATTTATCCTTAATGTAGGTTATCTTAAAATTGAGGGAAAAGGAAGAGCAGTTCCCATTCCATATTTAATATGGGATAAAATTCCTTTTTATTTAACACAAGAGATCGTTTGGAATTATGGTGCTGGGGTTGCATGTAGGAAATACCTTTCTCCTCGAAATGAAAAAATCTTATGGTACATTAAGAACGAAAAAGATTATACGTTTAATCTTGACCCAATTCGTGACCCGAACGTAAAATACCCTAACCAAAAGAAAAATGGTAAATTAAGATGTAATCCTTTAGGTAAAAATCCATCGGATGTATGGCAAATTGCCAAAGTGACATCTGGAAAAAATAGAGCTTCCAAGGAAAGAATGCCTCATCCTGCTCAGTTTCCTGAAGAGTTAATTTCAAAAACTGTACTTGGCTTTACAAACGAAAATGATTTAATCCTTGATCCTTTTATGGGATCTGGAACCACAGCGAGAGTTGCCATGCTTCATAATCGTAAGTCAATTGGTTTTGAATTAAATACAGATTATTGTAAAACAATTAAACATAGACTTGAAATGACAGAAAAAGAAATCAAACATAAAGAACAGACACTTACACTTTTTTAGACTTTTTCATATCGTCATAATTATATAACTCTTTAAGTTTGTATTTATAAACATCTGGTCCTAAACGAGCTTGCTGACCCGTAGAAGATTTTTGAGCAATCCAATCAGTATGTTCTAAATATCCAAATCGGATAATCAATATCTCAGGTCTTCTGGATTGGTTTTTTGGGAATTTCTCGAAATTTATGGTAATATAGTAACCATTCTTATCTTTTTGACCTTTTCCCGAGTTTGGCTGAGCATAACTTCTATTTCCAAAAATTTGCTTCTTATTTGATGAACCCTTTATTTCAACACTTAGTGACTGATTTGTAATATGATGAATATCTTTTTCATTTTTTGCAACACCAACACGATATACGCTTCTATATCTCAAAGATAAATAATGTGCAACAAGTTCATGTAAAAAAAAACTCATTATTTGAGGTGTAGGAAAAATCTCTTTACCTATACTAAAAGAGCCTATTTGTGAATTAAAGATATCGTCCCATGATTTTAATACAACTTCTATGATTTCTTTATCAGACAAGGGATGCTTAGCTATTAATTTATTAGTTACCTCTTGCCAATTTTCTACCTCTACTCCATGATAAGGTGAATTCATCTTTAGATTTTTAGTAATTCATCAATAGATACATCTAAAGCATTAGCAAGTTTTTCTATGTTTACAAGAGTAATATTTCTTTCAGCCCGTTCGACCATTCCTATATAAGTTCGATGGAAGTTAGCTAAGTGTGCTAATTCATCTTGTGAAAGTCCTTTTTCTTTTCTTAGAGTTTTTACTCTTTTCCCAAACTTTATTAAAATATTTCTATTAGACTTCATTGCTAATTTTAGTATGCAAAACTAAAACTTGTTCATCCCCTACACAACCGACAATAGTTAGCATTATTATTTATTTCATGTGATCGAAATTTATAGTATAATATTTTTCAATTCTAAAAACTCGCCCTTACACTCGCTCTCCCAACATGAATCACATTCGCTTCTCCAGTTTTCCGACCTTCATACGAAATCAGCAATTGAATATTCCTTGCGATTGAGCGATTAAAAGTCAAGTTCCAGATGAAGTTTTGACCATTTTGTAAACCTTCTAACATCGTGAATTCCACAGGTGTATTCGAAAGACCAGTATAATCGACATCGACATAACTAAAATTCAAACGGTACGAACTTTTTCTTGCACGATTGTAAGTGAGTTCCAATTTTCCTTCGTGAGCCGTTGCCGTTTCGTCAGTATTTTCTAACGTGTTCTCGCTGTATTTGTATCTATATTTGACGGAAGTCCGCAAACTACGGTCAAACGCAAATAAAGAAATTTCGGGTTCAAGTTCCTGAATATCAATCGAATAGTCACGATTGTTAAACAATTCAGAATCGTTGACAAGCGAACCTAAACTGGCGTTAAATTTAAAATTGACATCTTTGCTAATATTCCAACGAAACTTCAAATAAGTTTCTTGACGGCTTCGACTTTCAAAACCTGTCGTCAAAATCACTCGGTTTCCATTATCAAAATAACCGATTTCGCCACCGAATTTTGAATTTGTTCGATTGAAGAACAACGAATGTCGCACGTTTGCTGTCAGCGAAACCAAAGCTGTATCCGAGATTTCTGTCTGAAACGGATTCCAAGCCACAATGTCGGGCGAAATCAAAACTTTTCGATTGATTTGCCAAGCGGATTGTGTCGCAAATTTGGATAGAAATTTCTTAAATCCTTTTTGATTGAACCAAATTGCCTTTGGATTTAACCCAAAACTTTGGTTAAAAATAACGGTATTTGTCCGAATAAATTCGTTGGTAAATGTCGCAATTCTGATATGATTTGCTTGGTCTTGAAATGCTGCAATTTCAAATTCATCAACCTGTTTTATACTATCTTGATTGCGGTCAATCCACTTATAAACACCTTGTCCAGCTTCGACTTCGATATAATTAAATTGGATTTTTTGCTCTTGTCCCGAACCGATTTGATACGTTGTATTTGCTCGAATTAAGCCTTTTTTGAGGTTCAAAGCGTATTCAATTCGACCTAAATACGTTTCTTGCGGCTCGATTTCCGTTAAGTTTTCATCAGAAATATACAAGTTTCGATACGTCAAATTAAAGCGTAAATTAGAAACTGTTCCCTTTTTCCATTCGCCTTCTAAGTTCAAATCGTCGGCTTCGGTAATTTCTTGAAAATTGCTTTGTATTGGCAAATAATCGAAGCGTTTTTGATAATTCAACGTCAGTTGTAAACCATTTTTTTGTGGACTTTTTATGTAACTTCTTACCAAATCATAATAAAAACTCGTCGCAGAAAGCGTATCGGAATTATTCGCAAAACGCTGATTTTTTTCTCGTTCGCCATAAACGCCGATTTGCCAATTATTCAGATTTTCAAATGTTTTTGCAATATTGAATTTTGGACGAAAAAAAGCGGAATTTCCACTTAATTCATCAGTAATCAAATGATTGGCTTCTAAGCGAATATCCCAAGATTTTGGTCGAGCAACGAAAACGGCATAATTCCGAAAACCGTTGTATAAACTGTCTTTTAAGAAAGTCGAAAAGTCATATTTTAATGTTCCGACGGTTCTATTTTTAAAAGTAAAACCTGTCGTGATAATGTGTTCGTCCGTATTTTCTAAACCTGTTACGTTCCAATCTCGTGTAAATTCTCGCTTTCGATATGGATTTAATGGATTGAACGTTCGTTGTATAAATTCGTAATTTGCGGAAAGTGTCAGTTCATTTTTTTTGACTTTCGTCGAATCGTTACTGCCGAAATTTAAACGATTTTCATAACCCAAACTAAAACCTAAACCCAAATTATCAGGACTTTGAACGGTCGATAATCGGTTTAAATCTCGATTGCTTAACGCAATTTCAGAGCGAATTATCGAGTTTTTCGTGAGTTGATATTCGCCACTAAACGCAAACATTTGTTGTTGATTTGGAGCGACTAATTTGACAATCGGCTCGTGCGTTCCTTGTGGTTTTCCAGTCGTTAAATCAGGAGCAATCCATTGAAAAACCGTTCCGTTTGCCGACGATTGAACTCGAATATAATTGCCATTTCCCAGACCAACTTCTGTAAAACTCGCTTCAAAAAATGCACTATCTTCATTCGTCGAAAAGACCAAAATACTATCGAACAACAAACCATTTATCAAGGTATCGACCATTTTATACAAAATCCTATCTGACCGAAATTCTGCGGTATCAATACTTGTCACAAACGCACTTCCTGTTTCATCCGAAATATTTCCCAACGCTTGTTGTTGCACTTCACTTAATGCACCTTGAATCGTTGGCGTTCGTCCGTCTTGCTCATTGTAAGCGTTGAAATGCAAACGTAATTTCTCGGTTTCATAACCTAAATTCAACGCTAATAACGACCGTTGATATTCATTATTGGTATATTCAAACTCGACCAAAACTCGCACGTCTTTGGTAATCAAGCGATTTGGCGTAAAGGTAATTTCGCCACGATTGTAGTCAATGATATAATCATTTTGTTGTCCACGAGTTAGCAATTGTCCATCCAAAAAAACTTTTTCTGTTCCTGATAAAACGATGATAAATAATTCGCCATCATTTCCCAATAACTTATAAGGACCTTGATTTCCTTCTTGTGTTGCTAAAGTATTTCGACCGAATTTTCCTCTCGAAATTGCGGCACTTGTTGAGTTCGTCAATTTGCCTTTTCCTAAATCAAATTCGCCTTCAAAGGTTAATCCTTGTAGTTTTTTATAATAATTTAGAAAGTAAGCATTTGGGCGTTTGAGTTCGTAATCGCCAGCGGTTAGCTTGACGTTTTTGCGTTTTAATTGTATAAATAGTCGGTCAAATTCGTTGAGTTGTTGCGTATTTCCTTCGGCTTGAAGCGGAATATTATTGTCGGAAATTGCTCCTAAAATCTCAATATCATCACCTAATTTTCCAGCCATTTGCAGGTTAAAAGTAGAATTAACGACCAAATCTTGATTGTTTCCAAACGAAATTCCACGCTCAAAACTTCCGTTATAACTCAATCCTGGTGCTTCAATAATTCCTTGATTGGCAGCATAAGGATTGTATTCAAAATTCTCTTTTCGAATATCGTCCAAACCTCGCCAAGTCGAATCTTTCCGAACGGTTACAAATTCTAAATCCATTGGAAACACTCGATAGGTGATTTCTAATTTGGCGAAAGCCGTTTTTTTAATATTTAATAAATAGTTGTTTTCTAATCGGAAATAGGAAGAATCTAACAAGTTGTTATTCGATAAATCTTTAATAATTAAACTGCTTGGTAAAATCGTCAAGGTGTCTAATTGCAATGTGTCGGAATCAAAATTATTAATATATTTTGTATGAAGATTAGTTTTAAATTTTAGCTCATTATTTTGAATTTTTGAGGTGTCAATTTGAGCGAAAGCGGAAAAATGAATGAATAAAAATAAGATGGTGAGATATACAAACCTGTTAGGAAAAATTTCTCGTTCCTTGAAATTTGATACCTTACGGGTTAAGTTCCGACTTGTTTCTTTATTAATCAAATCAACCATTTTTCAAAATTAACGAAAAAACTATCGTGAAAGTCGCTTTAGGAATAATTGTAAACTGTTTGAAGTGTCAATATGTTATTTTGCTGACTAAAACTTCTTACTATTCCGTCATTCTGAACTTGTTTCAGAATCTCCCAAACAATTAAGTGCAAAAATGGAAAATGAACTAAAATAAAATAGAAACACATATTTGTTTTAAGCAATTTTTTCACCATCAAACCTTGCTTTTGGATAAATTAAAAACCTTAACTTTTTCCAGTTCTTTAATTTATCCAAATGTTGGTTTGATGGTGAACCTAAATTAAATATTGTCTATACGAAAAAGTTAGAATTTGTTCTTATTCAAGTTGACGGATTTAAAGTTTGGGAGATTCCCAATCAAGTTGAGAATGACGGGAATAGTATAGTTTTTTAATATCTTTGCAAAAAAATATAAAAACTATGGAAATAGCAGTATTTGAACCAATCTCAACTGGTGATGAAACCTTGTTTGGAATTATCGTTTTTTGTGCCATTGCTTGTTTAGGAATTGGGATTTGGGGTTGGAAAGCGAAAAACCAAATTGCTTGGATGTTGGGCTTTTTTGGTGTGGTGATTTTGGGTGGAAACGCTGCGTTTATGAAGTTTTCGGAATCGTATGTTACGCCAGTTGTTATTTATGAAAATAATATTGATACGCCAAATGGTAGATTCTCTTACAATGAAATCGTAGCGGCTAAAATTCAAACGGAAGGTGTTGGTGTGCGGAAACGTGCATTGAGTAATGAAGTACCCGAGAAGGTATTGCTATTGGAACGTAAAGATGGTAAAGGCATTATGTTGGCAGAAAGTCAATATCCGATTATGCAGATTAAAGAAGCATTGGATAAACAGATGGAAGCTTTTTATAAGAAGTAGATTGATTGATAAACGTTATTGTTAGATTGTTTTTGACGAATTTTATTTAAAAAATGATAGGAAGGTGTTTTTTAAATACCTTCCAGCTGTTTTATTTTCAGCCATAAGTCCTAAAAAAAGTGACTTATGGCTGTTTATAATTTACGAAAAATGAAAATTATAACATCAATGGAAATGATATGATAATATAAAAACCTTAGATAACGAAAGTCTATAACCAAGTGTTGATATGGTTTTGGCGATATTTTTTAATTAACAAAGTTTAACAAATTCCGATTCACAAATCAATTTTTGTTGCCGTTAGTGTGTCGAACTTTTAATTACAAAACATTAAAATTTAAAATTGATTATGATTCAGAAAATGTTTTTAAGTATGGCTTTGTTAAGCGTTTGTTTGTTGGTTTCAACGGCATCATTTGGACAGGAAAAAATTATTTTGAAAGCGGAAAAAGTAAAGGATTTTTATCCTAAAAATTTATTGAAAAGTAAAGCAAAAGGTTACTTATTTAAAGTCGGTGAAGATGGTGAATATCAAGTAATTGGTAAAAAAGGAAAAAACCTCGAAACGATGTTGATGCAAGATGAGGAAGCGTACAAACAATTCAAGCGATTTAAACGAAAATTAACAGGTGGAAAAATTATTTTTTGGACTGGTGTCGGTTCTTATGTAACGGTTTGGGGAACGCCTTATCAAGCGGATATTACTTATCAAGATGTTAGGAATCGATCATTGATTCGTACAAGTATCCTCATTATTGGCGGAACAGCAACCATTCTTTTGCGAAATCGTGCCATGCGAAATTTTGAAAAAGCAGTTGCTATTTATAATCTAAATTTAGAAAAATCGTAATTATATACTTTGAGTCATCAGATGAATGTTTCAATTAAGAAATCATCTGATGACTTTTTTATTTAAAATTGTCGTAAACTTGATTCATAATACGAAGGAACGTTTCGTAATCTTCTTCATTTAAGTTATTCCAACCTTGTTCTCTAAGATTTTCAGCAATTGGAAGAATTTTATCATAAGTTTTTTCACCAAATTTTGTTAAGAAGACATGGTGCATTCGTCTATCATTTTCTACTTTTCTGCGTTCTGTTAACCCTTTTTTACACATCAAATCAATAATACGAGAAGTTGTTGGTGCATCTTTATCAGACTTAGTTGCTAAGTGATTTTGTGAAACGCCATCTTCTTGATACAACAAATCTAAAATTATCCATTGATCTGTTGTTATATCAATTCCTGCTTTTTTGAATTCCTGTAAGAACGTATTTTTAATAATTTTAAAATTACGCTCGATATATGTGCCGAAGTATTTTGTATTCATAATTTATTTTAATCATAAAAGGTCATTATAAAACGGAAAGATACAAAATCCTGTTTGTAAAACCCTAAATCAAATACATGAAGCTATTCAGTGAAAATAAAAATTTGGCTAAAGTGAACATTTTTTGAAAAAATACCTTACAAATTATAAAAAAATACAATATATGTTTAACTATTACTTTATGATGAAATAATTAATTTTTTTTAATATGTATTAATACATATATTTGCTTTTATAAATTGTAACTCAAACAAACACAAAAGAATGGAATTTTCAATAGTATTTGCAACAGCAAATCCAAATAAAGTTCGTGAGGTCTTAGAGTTGTTGGATGATGGTATAAATATTGTCTCTTTAAAGGATATTGGATGTGATGAAGATATTCCGGAAACACAACCTACTATCGAGGGGAATGCATTGCAGAAAGCTCGATATGTCAAAGATAACTACAAGATTGATTGTTTTGCAGAAGATACAGGTTTGGAAATCAACGCTTTAGGCGGTGAGCCAGGTGTTTATTCTGCACGATATGCAGGCGAAGCGAAAGATTCGGAAGCGAATATGGCTAAAGCTTTAGCAAAATTAGAAGGAAAAATAGATAGAACCGCACAATTCAAAACGGTTGTAGCATTAACTATTGATAATCAAGAGTTTACATTTGAAGGTATTTGTAAAGGACATATTGCAACTTCAAAAAGTGGAACTGGTGGATTTGGTTATGATCCGATTTTTATTCCGGAAGGTTACAATATTAGCTTTGCAGAAATGGCTGCTTCAGAAAAAAATAAAATTTCCCACAGAGGGAAAGCTATCAATAAATTAAAAATATTCCTTAATCAACTTGTAAATCAGTTATAAAAATAGTAGATTTATTTTAAATATATAATTCGCATGGTAACAAAAATTCATTCTATAGGAATTTCTGAGCAAGAGTTGCGTCAGGGTTGCATTGATGGTCGTCGGAATTATCAAGAGTTACTCTACAGCTATTACTCTCCAAAGATGTTCGGTATTTGCCTGCGTTATGCTAATGATTATCATCACGCCGAAGATATTCTACAAGAAGGTTTTATCAAAATTTTCAATAGTATGGATAGATTCCGTGGCGACGGTTCGTTTGAAGGTTGGATAAAAAGAATTTTTATCAATACAGCTATTGAGCATTACCGAAAATCAGATAAACATAGTGGACACGCTGAATTAGCACCAAATACAGTTGTTCGTCATATAGGCGAAAAGGCTTCGGCAAATTTGGCAACACAAGATTTAATGAAATTAGTACAACAACTTTCACCTGGTTACCGTACAATATTCAACCTCTATGTAATTGAAGGTTATTCGCACCGTGAAATCTCTGAAATGATGGGAATATCGGAAGGCACTTCAAAATCACAATTGGCGAGAGCCAGAGCTATCCTAAAAAAATTAGTTCAATCTCAATCGTAAACTACTTATAATGCAAGATAAACATCACGACATTGACAAATTATTTCAAGATGCTTTTCAGAATCATGAAGCAGCACCACCTTTCAATATGTGGAACAAAATTGAAAGCAATCTGCCGCTAACTGAAACGGACTTGATGTTCAAGAACGCTTTTGAAAATTATGAGAAAGAACCTGCTCCAGAAGTTTGGGAACGAATAAAACCAGAACTTCCGTTGAGCCTTACTTTACGTAATGGTTTGGTTCATTTAAGTAGAATCGCTGCTGTACTTTTGATTGGTATTACGCTTTATGTGTTTGTTCAACAATTTGATTGGAAAACAAATGATATAGCTGAAATCGCTCAACAACAACAGCAACAAGAATTAATCTATCAAGAACAACAGGAAGTTGCTCAAGCTGATTCTTATTATGAAGAGATGACGGAAGAGGAGATTATAAATGAGCCTTTAGCTATGTTGGAAGAAAATGAAGTGAATAGTATGCTTCCTCCTGGACCAACGGAAGTATCTGAGGTTGCTTCTGATTATCCGCTAAACAATCCTGCAAATACCGCAAAAGGTGGAGTAGTAGAAGGTCGAATTATTCCAAATAAAGTGTATACAAAAGAAGTTATTTTAAATATTGATGAAATAGCAAAACGAGTAAAAGCTGGTAATAAAGAACGTATTCCGAATAATGAATTGTACTTTGTAAATTTAGAAAAGGAAGAAAACTCTCGTATAGATACAACGAAAAAAGAAGATAAGGCGAAAGAATTACAAAATATGAAAATGGAAGACGCTTATGCTGTCGCATCAAATGTTGATTTTGATGGAAAAATGCGTCGCTCTTATAAAACAACGAAGCCTGAAACTACGACTACCGTTGGTCTACCATATTTGAGTTTACAAGGTAAAGCAGACGAAAGCTTCCAAACAAAAGGTGTTCGTTTGAAACGTTCTAACTTGGAGAAAGCCGCTTTTGATTTTACAGGTTTACAACTGAATGTAAATACAGCTTTGGGAACTTCTTCTATTATAAATCAATCATTGAAAGAAGTGATAGCTGGTGGCGAAGGTCAATCTAATTTATTATCATTAGGAGATAATCTTGGTGTAGGAATTGGTTATCAGTTCAAATCAAATTGGTCAGTTGAAACTGGAGTAAATTATGTAAATCAATCACAAACTTATACAAGTTTTACAGATACAGACGTAAAATCAAACTTTAATTATGTGTCTATTCCATTGACATTCAAATATCGTTCAAATGAAATTTCGGGTGTAAAACCTTCCGCAGTTTCTTATGTATTTGGTTTACAAACCGCATTTTTACAAAGAAATCAAATCATAAACTTCATCCCTACAACAAATCCTGATGTACAGGATTTAGCAATTCAACAAGAGGTTGCTGCAACAGTAGGCGTAGATTATGATTTATTCTTGAATCCAAATTTGTCTTGGACAATCGGTGCAAGAGCAACTGTTGGAACTGGATTAGAAAATACATTTGATAATTATAATACATTTGTAGGAATTCGTTCGGCTTTCAATTTTAGAGTTGGAAAATAGATTACGAATCTAATGACATATATTTAAAAGCAGACATTTTAAAAAAATGTCTGCTTTTTTAGTTTTATACAGAAGCTTTTTTATAATTATTCTATTCCCAATAAAATTACTCATTTCTGTTTTATAACCGAATCTTTGTAATATAGATTATCATTTTTTTAGATTATTCTACTTAAAACCTTTCTTTTATTCAAAACTTTAGTAAAATTATCATTTGATTATCAAATAGTTATAGGCAAAAATTAAAATAAAAAAACTTAGGAAACTTTTAAACTTAAATTTGTTTCCATCGTTTTAGTACGTAGTTTTGTGACAACAATCGAATGAAAAGTAGTAAATGAATACTGGCGAAAAAATAATAACTAAAGCGGGAGATTTATTCATGCAATACGGAATCAAAAGTATTAGCATGGATGAAGTGGCGAGAAATCTTGGAATTTCTAAGAAGACTTTGTATCAACATGTTGATAATAAAGCCGACTTGATACAAAAGGTTATGATTATTCATATTACAGAAGAAAAAAATGCAATGTGTACAATTCATCAAACTGCAAAAGATGCAATTGACGAAATGATGCAGATTAGTCAGTATGTAAGTGAATTATTACAAAGAGTGAATCCTACGGTTATTTATGATTTACAGAAATATTATGTAAAAGGATGGGAACTGATGGAGTCTTTGCACTTTGAACATACTTATAAGGTGATAAAAGAAAATATCGAAACTGGTATGAAACAAGGTTTATATCGACCAAATTTAAATGCAGATATTATCGCAAAGTTATACATCGGTAGAATAGATTTGGTGGTAGATAAAAATCTTTTTCCTGTGGGCGAATATACAATTTCGCAAATTCATAATAATGCAATGACGTATCATCTGTACGGAATCATGTCAACTAAAGGAATAGAATTATTTAAAAAATATAATGTAAATAATAAGTGATAAGTAATAGGTAGTAAGTAGTAGGTAATTAAGAAGTTTAACCTATTATTTATTATGTATTGTTTATTATCTACATAATAATATGAAACGATTATACCTCATAATTTTTGCTTTGGTAATGTTCGCACAAACATATGCACAGCAAGGATTTTCATTAGAACAAGCCGTGAATTATGGTCAATCCAATAATCCGAGTGTAAAGATTGCACAAATCGGAATCACGGATGCAGAACAACAAATTATAGAAACTCGTGCTATCGGTTTGCCAACTGTACGAGCTGGTGTGAATTATCAGCACTTTTTGCAAATTCCAGGATCATTAGTTCCAGCTGAATTTTTTGGTGGACAACCTGGTGAGTTTGCTGAAGTACAATTTGGTGTTAAAAATAACTTAGCAGCGTCTTTGGAAGTACAAAGTTTATTATTTGATGCTTCGTATTTTACAGGTTTAGAAGCAGCGAAAAACTATCGAACATTCGCATCACAACAAGTTGAAGTGGCGAAACAAGATATCAAACGCAATGTAACAATGGCATATTTGGCAACTTTGATTTATGATGAAACAGCAACAGTTATTGATAGTAATCGAAAAAATTTAGAACGAATAATTTTTGAAACAACGGAATTGTACAAAGAGGGTTTTGCGGAACAATTAGATATTGACCGTTTGACTTTGTCATTGAAACAATTGACAACGCAAACTGAAAGTCTGGAACGCCAAAAAGAGATTGCGATGAACAATCTGAAATTTGTAATGGGTTTTCCGCTTGAGCAAGATTTGGAAATAACGGAAACATTAGAAGGTTTGGTGGAAAGTGGTTTTTCGGCAGAAGTTAATGAAAAATTGGTTTTAGATAATCATGCGACTTATCAAATGTTGAAGACTGGCATTGCATTAAGCGAAATGAATGTAACCGCTCAAAAACAACAAGGTTATTATCCGAATTTAGCCGCTTTTGGTACTTATCAACAAAGTTTGCAAGGCGATAATCTATTTGGTGATGCTGCAGTTTGGATTCCGACAGCCGTTGTTGGTTTACAGTTAAATATTCCGATTTTTGATGGTTTTGCTCGTGGTGCGAAAGTACAACGTGCAGAGTTAGACGTGGAAGAATCTGTTCGTCAGAGAGATCAATATGCAGAAAGTGTTGAATTAGAGGTGGAAAACGCTCGAATCAAATACAGAGATGCTGTTGCAAAAGTTACGAATGTCAAAGAAAATCAAGCATTAGCAGAACGAATTTATAATACTATTCAAATTAAATATAAGGAAGGGTTAGCGTCAAGTTTTGAATTGAATCAAGCAGAAAATGCTTTATTCGTGGAACAAAGCAGCTACATTCAAGCTCTTTTTGAATTATTAATGGCGAAAGCCGAATTAGAAATCGCATTAGGAAAATAAAAACTGGCTTCTGGTTACTTGTCACTGATTTTTATCAGCAACAAGTAGCCAGTAACCAGCAACAAGTATAAAATGAAATACCTCAATATTATTACGCTTTGTGCCGCCTTGTTTTTAGTAGCTTGTGGTGGCGAAGAATCTGCTGATAGTGCAGAAGACAACCAACTAAAAAAGTTGAAAGCTGAATTGGTTGAAAAGAAAAGTGAATTGAAGACTTTGGAGAAAGAAGTTGCTGATTTACAGAAACAAATCAATGAAATTGAGCCGCCAAAAGAAGACGCTCGAACATTGGTGACAACCGAAAAAATCAAGAGAAAAGATTTTGCTCGTTTTATCGAAATTCAAGCAACGGTTCAATCTGATAATACTTTCAGAGCAAGTAGTGAAGCTGCTGGTCGTTTGATTAAGTTTAACTTAAAAGAAGGTCAGAATGTAAGAAAAGGGCAATTAATCGGTGAAGTCGATATGGAATCAGTGAATAAGCAAATTGCTGAGTTGAATACTTCTTTAGATTTAGCTAAGACGACTTTTGAACGCCAAAAACGGCTTTGGGATCAAAATATTGGTTCTGAAATGCAGTATTTACAAGCTAAAAACCAAAAAGAACGTTTGGAAAAAAGTTTGGAAACGATTCGTTTTCAGTTGACGAAATCTAAGATTTATGCACCAGCTTCTGGTGAAGTTGTGATGACTTACGTCAAACAAGGCGATGTGATTTCTCCCGGAATGCCTTTGGTTGAAATATTGAATTTGAGCCGAGTTCAAGTACATGCAGAAGTTCCTGAAACATATTTGTCAAGTGTCAGAAAAGGACAACCTGTAACGGTGAAATTTCCTGCTTTAGAAAAAGAAACAAAAGCAAGAATTACGTTAATTGGTCAGCAAATCAATCCTGCAAATCGTACTTTCAAGGTAGAAGTTGATATGGCAAATAGTGGAAACTTGAAGCCAAATTTATTAGCGATTGTCTTATTGAAGGACTTTGAGCAGAAAAACGCAGTTGTTTTACCATCAGAATTAATTCAACAAGAAGTAAGTGGAAAAAGCTATGTCTTCGTAGAAGATAAAAGTGATAAAGGAGCTATTGCTAAGAAAGTTTATGTCACTATTTCTGAAACTTATGAAGGTGAAACGTACATTTCAGAAGGTTTAACAGGTGATGAAACCTTTATTATCAAAGGTGCGAGAGATTTAAAAAATGGTGAGTTAATCGAGGTGAAATAAACTGGTTTCTGGTCGCTTGTTGCTTGTTTTTTATTAAATAAGTATCCAGCGACCAGCAACAAGTATCCAGAAAAAATGGACAATCAAAATAATAAAAAAGTATTTCGGAATTTCAAACTGACAGATTTTGCAGTTGATAACCGAACAAGTATGTTCCTTTTGGTCATTATGATTGGGCTTTTTGGTTGGAATAGTTACCGATCAATGCCTAAGGAATTATTTCCAGAAGTGGTTATTCCGACCATTTACGTAAGTACAATTTATCCAGGAAACTCTGCAGCAGATATTGAAGATGTAATTTCAAAACCAATCGAAAATGAAATTAAATCAATCACTGGTGTCAAAGAAATCAAATCGACTTCTGCACAAGGTTATTCAAACGTTATCGTAGAGTTTGAAACGGATGTTGATGTGCCAGATGCGTTGCAAGATGTAAAAGATGCTGTGGATAAAGCGAAAGGCGATTTGCCACAAGATTTGCCTCGTGATCCAAATGTTTTTGATATTAACTTTTCGGAATTTCCGATTGTTTCTGTGAATTTATCTGGTGAGTTTTCGGTAGATGAATTACGAAATTATGCGGAATATTTAGAAGATGAAATCGAAGCATTGACAGAAGTTTCAAAGGTAGATATTAAAGGTGCTTTGGAGCGAGAAGTGAAAATTGATATGGATTTGCAGAAAATGCAAGCCGTTCAAATCAGTTTTTATGATGTCGAACAAGCAATTCGTGCTGAAAACATCACTATTTCAGGTGGTGAAATCGAATCAAATGGTTTTAAGAGAGATATTCGTGTTGTTGGACAATTCAAAAGTATCAAAGAAATCAACGACATTATTGTCAAAAGTGAAAATATGAATCCAGTTTACCTTCGTGATATTGCGGAAGTAAATCTGGGATATAAAGATGCGACGAGTTATGCTCGTTCGGATCAGTTGCCAGTTGTATCATTGGATGTTGTGAAACGTGCTGGATATAATTTGTTAGATGCTTCGGATCAAATTAAAGTTATTGTTGAGAAAGCAAAAGCCGAAAAACTACCAGAAGACTTAAAGGTTTTCTTATTTAATGACCAATCTATTCAGATTCGTAAGCAAGTTTCGGAGCTTGAAAATAGTATTATTTCAGGTGTAATTTTGGTCGTTTTAGTCTTGTTATTTTTCTTAGGCATTCGAAATGCGACTTTCGTCGGAATCGCCATTCCATTATCTATGTTGATGGGAATTATGATTCTAAATATCATGGGAATTGTCTTAAACCTTATGGTTTTATTCTCTTTGATTTTGGCGTTAGGACTTTTGGTTGATAATGCGATTGTAGTAGTCGAGAATATTTACCGATATATGCAAGAAGGTTATCCGCCGAGAGAAGCAGCGAAGAAAGGAACTGGAGAAGTTGCAACGGCAATTATCGCTTCGACAGCAACGACTTTAGCGGCTTTCGTACCGTTGGCTTTTTGGCCAGGTATTATTGGTAGTTTCATGTTTGCATTGCCATTTACATTAATTATCGTTTTGTTCTCTTCCTTGATTGTTGCGTTGGTATTCAATCCAGTTTTTACATCAAGATTTATGAAAATTGATGAAAAAGCAGAAACGAAGGAAGGAAGAATAAGAAAGATTAAAAACTTCTGGGTTTTCACAGGAATTTTAGCAGTAATGGCAATATTATTTGCCTTTGCAGGCAATACAACGATGAGGAATTTATTTGGAATCGTAGCAGGATTAGCAATTTTAAATTTCTATGTATTGCGTCCAGCATCATTTACTTTCCAAAATTCATTTTTACCATTATTGGAAAATGCTTACGATAAATTTATTCAGTTTGCATTAAGAAAAAAGAATCCAGTATTTTTCTTCGCAGGAACAATTGCCTTATTCATTGGTGCATTTATGTTGTTAGGTGCATTTATGCCAAAAGTCGTTTTCTTCCCAACAACTCCGCCTCAATATATCAACGTTTTTGTTGAAATGCCGTTTGGAACAGATATCGAAGAAACGAACGAATTGACGAAGGAAATCGAAGAAAAAGTAACGAAAACTATCGAACCTTACAAAGTCGCAGTTGATGCTGTTTTGACTCAAATCGGTGAAGGAACTGGTGATCCGGGACAACCTTCTGGCGATGGCGGATCAACGCCTCACAAAGCTCGTGTAACCGTTTCTTTTGTTCAACCTGAATATCGTCAAGGTGTGAATACCACCGAGGTTTTGGAAAAAATCCGAGGAGATTTAAAAGGTTATGCTGGTGTAAGTATTGCTGTGGATAAAAATGCAGATGGACCTCCGACAGGAAAACCAATTAATATTGAATTACAAGGAGAAGATGTTGATAAATTATCTGAATTGTCAACGGATGTTATTAAATATATCAATTCTAAAAAAATCGATGGAATTGAAGAATTACAAGCAGATGTAAAATTGGCAAAACCACAATTACTAATCGAAGTTGATAGAGAAGCCGCACGTCGTTATGGTGTTTCTACTCGTGATATTGGGTTTGCTTTACGTTCGTCTATTTATGGAAATGAAGTAACGGATTTGAAAGTTGGTGATGATGAATATCCGATTTTTATTCGTTTGAGCAAAAAGTATCGAAATAGAATCGAAGCATTGATGAATCAACCGATTACATTCCGTAATCCTGGTAATGGTCGAATTGCACAAGTTCCTATTTCTGCTGTTGCCAAAATAGAATACTCGACAACTTATACTTCAATTAAGCGAAAAGATACAGAAAGAGCGATTACTGTTTTTTCTAACTTAGAAGCTGATGCGAATGGAAATGAAGTGGTTAATGAGATTAAATTAGTGATGGAAGACTATAATATGCCTGAAGGTTACTCTTTCAAGTTCACGGGAGAACAAGAAGAACAGGCAGAAAATATGGCGTTTTTATCAACTGCATTTACAGTTGCGTTATTCGCTATTTTTATCATTATCGTTTCACAATTTAATTCGATTGTGTCACCATTCATTATCTTATTATCAATCTTATTGAGTTTGATTGGTGTATTCTTAGGATACGTTATTTCGGGAATGGACTTCGTATTAATTATGACTGGTGTTGGTATTATTTCACTCGCAGGAGTTGTTGTAAACAATGCCATTGTATTAATTGATTATGTCGAACTGACTCGAAAACGGAAGCGAGAAGAATTAGGATTGACAGAAGAACAAGAATTGGACAAAGAAGATGTTCGATTAAGTATCGTTCATGCTGGAAAGACTCGTTTACGTCCAGTATTATTGACAGCGATTACGACGATTTTAGGTTTGATTCCTTTAGCAATCGGTTTGAATATCAACTTCTCAACGTTGATTTCGGACTTTGATCCACAGATATTTATTGGTGGTGATAACGTTGCTTTTTGGGGACCGATGTCATGGACAGTAATTTATGGTTTGACATTTGCGACCTTCTTGACGTTAGTAATCGTACCAGTAATGTATTGGTTGGCTTATCGAATGACAAATAGAATCGGTAATTTAGCCAGTCGCTTGACAGGAAAAGGAAGCCGTACAACAGTTTCAGATACGAACAATGATACTATTTCAGATTCAAATAATGATATAGATTCCTCGAATGATTAATAAAAAATAGGACAGGAAAATATTAGAATGTACTAAAATATTTATAAGATACATTTTAGAATTAACGTCACTAAACTTTGAGTTTAGTGGCGTTTTTTTGTGTCGATATCGTCTTGAAATAAGGTTAAGTAAGTTGATGTTTTTATTATTAAAAGATTGATAATTAGCAGGTTGTGAAGTTTTGTTCTCAAAATATTGAAGTAAACAACTCGAATTTATTAGGACAATAATGACTATTATTTGTATAAAAAAATAAGGCTTTCACACGAAGCGAAAGCCTTATCTATAAGTATATTAAAATCTAAAGAAATTATCTCACACCGTGCATTAATTTTTTCAAAAGCGGATTTAGTAACATTACTAAAATACCCGCAACAGCTGGAACAATTGTAAAAATTAAAAAGAAGGTTGTCAAATCATATTGTTCTGTAATATTTTCAATTTGTCCACCGAGTACAGCTGCGATTTTGTTACCGATTGCGATAGCTAAATACCACATACCGAACATAAAGGCAATCATACGAGCAGGAACTAATTTTGATACATAAGATAATCCAACTGGAGATAAACAAAGTTCACCTAAAGTATGGAATAGATAGGCTAAAATTAGCCAAATCATACTTACCTTCACGCCTTCTGTGATACCATAAGAACCTAATGCTAACAATCCAAACCCAACTGCCATAATGATTAAACCTAAACCATATTTTACAGCAGCAGAAGGATTATACTTAGAATCCCACCATTTTGAAAACATTGATGCAAAAACAATAATGAAGAATGAGTTTAGAATACTAAACCATGAAACTGTAATTTCGACTTCACTATCTTTGATTTCGCTAACTTTAGCAACGATTACACCATTATCTTCACCTAACCTTTCACCTCTTTCATATGCTTCCGTCAAACGTTCTGCATCCAGATAACCAAATGTTGAACCTTCGTTGTCTTTAGTAATAATCTTAATGTCGTCACCAACCGCCAAACTAACAGGTTCTGCAATAGAAGTTGTTCTTTCGACGATTTTATCACCATCTTTAGCAGGTGTATTTTCGGTAATTGGAGTGTAATTAAATACTAACTCACCATCTTCATTTTTTTTCTGTTGATTCTTATCATCTAATGCAGGTGTTTCGATTGCACTGTAAGTAATATCATAAGCAGTTGTTTGGAAATCACGATTTAACATCCAACCAACAACGCCCCAAATTGCTAAGAAGCAAACAACCAAAACAACATTAGAACCTGGAATCGTTTTATAAGTACGTTTACCCAATAAGTATAAAACATAAGTGATGAATGCTAAAGGAACAACCGTTAATAATGTATTCACAACATTAAAAATAACTGCTGAATTTCCACTCAAAACTCTATCCACATTATCACGAGCAAATAATACTAAAGAAGTCGCACCTTGCTCAAATGATAACCAGAAAAATACCGTAAAGAATGCAAAGATAATAACGGCAATCATTCTATCTCTAACCACTTTCGTGTAACGTGCAATACGAGTAGAAACTAAATATAAAAACAATACTAAGCCAATTAAAACAGCAACATATTGTCCACTTAAAGAACCAATTTCGAATGGAAATAAGTTAATTCCTCCAATTTTTGATAACGGATCATTAATCGCATAACCCAATCCTAAAACAGTACAGATTATAATTAATATTTTATCAACTTGTGTAAACGGATTACTTCCTTCACCATTTTTCAATGCAATAGCCTCTTCTGCTGCGATTTCTTCCTCAGATTGTTTTGTCGGAACATCACCAATATGCCCGAACAATGGCTTCGCTAACCAAAACTGTAACGTCCCCAACATCATGAAGATACCAGCCAAACCAAAGCCCCAACTCCAGCCAATTCGTTCTGCCAAATAACCACAAAGCATCATACCAAAGAAAGCACCAGCATTTACACCCATATAAAATATCGTGTAAGCACCATCTTTTTTCTCAGGTAACTCTTTATACATTTCAGAAATAATGGAAGTAATATTCGGTTTAAAAAATCCTGTTCCAATCACTAAAAGCACCAAACCTGCATAAAGTGAAAATTCGGTTTCCAGTGCCATTGAAGCGTGTCCAAGTGTCATTATTGCTGCACCAATAACAACTGCCCAACGATAACCTGTAAATTTATCGGCAATAATTCCACCTGCAATCGGTGTTAAATATAACAATAAGGCATAAGTACCAAACAAAGCCGTAGCGTTTTCAGCCGTCCAAGCCCAACCAGGATTGTAACCGACTAAAGCCATTGTCAAAAAGTTGACTAATAAAACACGCATTCCGTAGAAGGAGAAACGTTCCCACATTTCTGTAAAGAACAAAACAAACAAACCCGCAGGATGACCGAAGATTTGTGTGTCAAAGAAGTTAGGATTTTTCGTATCGCTCATTTTTCTTTAATTTAATTAGTTTTGGTTGTATAAAAATCGTCCTTGAATATTATGTTTTAATGTGCAGATTCTATTTCTAAATCTTCTGCTCCGTGAGTCAATCGTTTCAAAGGTTTTAACATCAATAATACGATAACACCAACGATTGTACAGAATATCGCAATTCCTGTAAAAATTTGGAATTCGCCTGCATCTGCTGCTGCTTCTCCTATTAAACCTGCTACTTTATTACCTAAGCCTGTTGCCGCAAAGTACGCACCCATCATAAATGAAGCATATTTTATAGGAGCTAATTTTGTAATAAATGATAAAGCAACAGGAGAAGCACATAACTCACCAATTGTATGGAATAAATATGCTAATACCAACCAAGTCATTGCTGATTTTTCGATAACATCATCGCCACTCATTACTACTTCTGTACTTGCTTTTGACATGAATAAAAATCCCCAACCCATGATAATTACACCAATTGCCATCTTAAATAGCGAAGAACCTTCTTTTCCACTTTTTTTCCAATTATACCAAAATGCTGCAATTGGTACACCTAAAAAGATGATAAAAAGAGCATTTACAGACTGAAACCATGAAGCAGGAACTTCAAAGCTTCCTAAAATCAAATCCGTTTTTTCCTTAGTATATAAGTTCATCAATCCACCAGCCTGCTCAAACGCTCCCCAAAAAACAATGATTAAAAGGAATGATAAAAACATTACAATCATCCTATCTTTTTCGACTTTCGTCAATGGTTGATTGAACGCTTCTTTATCTTCCGCTTTTGATAAATTAATAAAATCACCAACACCAACCAAATATTTTTGTCCCCACATATATACTAACTGTCCGACAACCATTCCTATTCCGGCTAAACCAAAACCATAATGCCAACCAATTTTCTCTCCAACATAACCTACGATTATACCGGCTAATAAAGCACCAACATTAATACCGATGTAAAAGATAGTAAAACCTTTATCTCTTCGGTCATCACCAGCTTTATATAAGCCACCAACCATCGTTGAAATATTGGGTTTCAACATACCAACACCAGCAATTATAAATCCTAAACCAGTGTAAAATGCCCAAAGTGCTTCAACCGCTAAAATACCATGTCCGATACATAATAATACACCACCAATCATAACAGCTTTTTTCTGTCCGAATATTCTATCAGCTAACAAACCACCAGGAATCGACGCTAAATAAACCAACATTGTATAAGTTCCATATAAGGCAAGAGCTTCTTTATTCGTCCAACCAAAACCTGAGTTTTCAGCCCCAACATTGGCAACTAAGAATAATACCAATATTGCACGCATTCCATAATAAGAAAAGCGTTCCCACATTTCCGTAAAAAATAATACATACAATCCTATCGGATGACCGAACAGTTCCCGTTGATGAGGTGCTTTAATATCTGACATAGTTTTTTAGATTTTATAATTCTTTAATTTTTACTATTTCATTATAGTCGAAATGAAAATGATGTAAAAACGGTTTATTTGGTTTAATTGGTTAAAAGTACCAAATTGTTATTTAAAGTCGGAAAAATACCAATTTTTTATTATTCCGATTATACGAATCCTGCAAAATAGTATGAAAACAACATTTTTTGATATAAAACGGATAATTCACTTAGTAAATGAGTATTATTAAATTATATCAACCTGATTTAAGATTTAATCGAAAAGTCATGTTCTCAATAATTCAATTGTTATCAATTATCGGCTCATTATGTTGGAAGAATTAGTATCTCAAAATCTCGAAAATTAAATTTTTACTTAAAGAAATCAATCTTTTTAGTCCTGTTCTTTTTGTAAATTTGTAAGGTTCACATTTATAAAATTCCTTAAACGATAGAAAATGTCAATTACAACTGAAAAATATATCAATCCTCTGACGGATTTTGGTTTCAAAAAATTATTTGGTTCAGAACCGAATAAGCCCTTGTTGATTGATTTTTTGAATCAAATTTTGCCAGATAATAAGAAAGTTGAGGATTTGACTTATTCATCTAATGATAAAGTTGGTAGAACCGAATTTGATAGAAAAGCAATCTTTGATTTGTCTTGTGTCGGAAAAGATGGAGAACGATTTATTGTAGAAATGCAGAAGGCAAAACAAAATTACTTTAAAGATAGAAGTATTTTTTATGCTTCCTTTCCGATACAAGAACAAGCACAAAGAGGTGAATGGAATTATGAGTTGCAACCTGTTTATTCTATCGGAATATTGGATTTTGTATTTGATGACCATAAAACCGATGAAACACTTCACCATATTGTTGAATTGAAAAATCAACGATGTGAGGTTTTTTATGATAAGTTGAAATTCGTTTATCTCGAATTACCAAAATTCAATAAAAAGGAAGAAGAACTCGAAACACATTTTGACAAATGGTTATTTGTATTAACGCATCTTTCCAAACTTCAAAATAGACCAAAACAATTACAAGAGCGAGTTTTTGAACGTATTTTTGAGATTGCAGAAATCGCAAAATACGAACCTCAAGAAAGAGAAGCGTATGAGGAAAGTTTGAAAAATTATCGAGATTTGTTTAGTGTTATGGAAACGAAATTTGAGGAAGGTGAAGAAGCGAAAGCTCTCAAAATGATAAAAAGAGGAATAACGATTGGTTTCTCTGATGAAAATTTAGCAGAAATGGCAGAAGTGCCAATTGAGTTTGTCCAAAGAATACGAAAAGAAATGAAGAAATCATAAATGAAATTATGCAAATGATAGAAGAAATAAAACGACCTAATCAAGTCATTTTAAATAAATCCTATACCTAAAATTTCAATCTTTTTAGTCGTGTTCTTTTTGTAAATTTGTTGAGATACTTTCTTCACTAAAAATTGTTCCTAATGCAAGATTTAATAAATAATCAACTCCTGAAAGACCTTAGTCAACTCATCGAACAAGGCAAACAAAAAATCGCTGTTTAGATTGATATAATGATTTTCATGAATTGTGTCGTCAGCATCGACACAATTTGAATTAAGATTAATTATATATGTTTCTTACGATATTGTCATTTCCGTGACACTACAATATTCTGATTTTTAAAAGAGGCGACACTGTTGCCATAATTCATTTTTTCGTATCTTTGAAAGGAATTGAATAATTAAAAAAATATGCAAGAAGTTCAAACAATACCAAAAATGCTGATTTATGAAATGGTCAATGATAAACCAGTTTATTATCAAGGTTATCAAGATTATTTGAATGGCAGCAAAAAAATAGAGGAAGTTATGGCAAGTAGTATGTTACAAGGTTATTTGATAAGTGAAATCATTTTTTTATTACGATTGCACTTTCAAAAACGATATATTATTATGTCAAATGAGTTGGGTTTGTTATTCAAAAAAGGAAGTTGGAGAGCTGCTGACATTGCATTGGTCGAAGCCTCAAAAGTCAAAACGATGAATAATAAATATATGAATTTTGCACCTGATTTAGTCATCGAAGTTGATACAAAAGCTGACTTATCAACTATCAAAAATCCATTAGGCTATTATCACGAAAAAACTGAAGAATTACTCAACTTTGGTGTACAAAAAGTAATTTGGATTTTCACTGATACCAAAAAAGTATTAATTGCTACGCCAAATAATCGTTGGGAAATCGCTGACTGGAACGAAAATATTGAAATTTGGGAAGATTTAAGTTTCAATTTAATGGATTTGATGCAGGATTATATTTGATTTAAAAGGGAAGTGGCAAACCATATAAACGATCTACCACTTTAAATTACAATTATTTTAACATCTGAAATATTTGAAATATCAAACCTATATATTCTATTAAATCTATGTTGTGTTCAGAAGCAACAAAATAAAAGGGAATAGATAAGCCAAACATCAAGAGATATCGTTTATTTTTTACAACGTTAAAAATTTTCCTCCAAATTGGTATTGAAGTTTTTGCTACAAAAAAAGTTTTAGAATTATAGTTTTTCATCTTTCTATAAGTTTTAAATAAATTTTTAAATGGATTTATTTTTTTAATTTTCATTAAATTGGGTTTTAGATATGAAATAATACCTACAATATAAGGAGTTTAGAACTTACACTTTTGCGTTCGGAATGGAAGTGGAGGTATTAATAAACAAAATGGAGGTTTAAAATGGTTAATGATGAAAAATATTCTTCTTCTTTTCGTAGAAAGAATTAATTATTGTAAATAAATATAAAAAACGATGCACGACAAACCACGGATAAATCCGTCTACCGTTTGTCGTCCACCGTCCACCGTTATAAAAAATGCCAGAATTCTTACACTTACATTCACACACACAATATTCGCTACTTGATGGAGCTTCTGAAATCGGAACGATGATGGACAAAGCCGTTGCTGATGGTATGAAAGGCGTTGCCTTGACGGATCATGGTAATATGTTTGGTGCATTCAAGTTTGTTGCAGAAGCAGAAAAACGTGGCTTGAAGCCAATGATAGGTTGCGAGTTCTATTTGGTAGAAAATCGTTTTAAACAATCATTTGCGAAAGCAAAAGGCGAACGAGATAAGCGTTATCATCAGTTGATGTTGGCGAAAAATCAGAAAGGTTATCAGAACTTGGCGAAGTTGTGTTCGTTAGGTTTTATCGAAGGTTTGTATGGAAAATATCCTCGAATTGATAAAACCTTGGTGGAAAAATATCACGAAGGTGTGATTGCGACAAGCTGTTGTTTGGGTGCAGAAATTCCGCAAGCAATTATTCAAGGTGACTTGAAGTTGGCAGAAGAAAAGCTAAAATGGTGGCTGAATATCTTTGGTGAAGATTATTATATCGAGTTGATGCGTCATCGAGGTTTGGACGATTTGGATATTTATAATAAAATGGGAAAACGAGTATTTTCGGGTGTTTCCCAAGAAGATGTGAATCAAGAGTTGATAAAACTCGCTCGAAAATATAATGTCAAAATGATTGCAACCAACGATTCGCATTATGTCGAAGAGGAAGATTGGGAATCGCATGATATTCTATTGTGTGTCAACACAGGAAAAAGTTTGGCAGATGATAATCGGTTTAAATTTTCGTCATCAGATTATTATTTCAAAACGCAGTCGGAAATGAGTGCGTTGTTTTCGGATTTGCCCGAAGCAATTGATAACACGATGGACGTTTACAGCAAAATCGAACCTGTCAAATTAGCTCGGGACATTTTGTTACCAGCGTTTCCGATGCCTGAACGATTCAAAACGCAAGATGATTATTTGCGACATTTGACTTACGAAGGTGCAAGAAAACGCTACGGAACGCTTACACCAAAAATTACGGAACGTTTAGATTTTGAATTGGATGTTATCGCAAAATCAGGTTATCCAGGTTATTTTTTGATTGTACAGGATTTTACAACAGTTGCTCGTGAAATTGGTGTTTGGGTTGGTCCAGGTCGTGGTTCGGCAGCAGGTTCTGTGGTCGCTTACTGTGTTGGTATTACTAATGTTGATCCGATTAAGTACGACTTACTTTTTGAGCGTTTCTTAAATCCTGAGCGTGTGTCAATGCCTGATATTGATATTGATTTTGATGATGAAGGTCGCCAAAAAATTATTGATTACGTAATTGATAAATACGGACAGCGACAAGTGGCACAAATTATTACTTACGGTACAATGGCAGCAAAATCATCGATTCAAGATGTCTGTCGGGTGATGGATATTCCGTTGCCAGAGGTCGATGCGATTAAGAAATCAATGCCTGATCATTTGAGTGTTTCGCTAAAAAAATTATTGGCAAAAGGTGATGTTCATCCAAAATTGAAAGGAAAATTAAACTCGGAAGAGTTGGAAAAAGCCTACAATTTCCGTGCAATGGCAGAAGCGGATGACGAAACAGGTCACATCATTCGTACCGCAAAAAAACTCGAAGGTTCGATAAGAAATACAGGAATTCACGCTTGTGGCGTGGTGATTACGCCTGACGATATTACGAATTATGTTCCTGTAAAAACGGATAAGAAATCCGATATGTTGGTGAGTCAATTTGATAACTCCGTAGCAGAAGATGCAGGTTTGTTGAAGATGGATTTCTTGGGTTTGAAAACGTTGACGATTATAAAACACGCCATCGGACACGTCAAAAAAACGCATGGAATTGATATTGATCCAGACGAAATTCCATTGACAGATAAACCAACTTATGAGTTATTCCAACGTGGTGAAACAGTTGGTGTTTTCCAATATGAATCCGCAGGAATGCAGAAATATATGAAGGAACTTGTTCCAACAGAATTTTCAGATTTGATTGCGATGAATGCCTTGTATCGTCCAGGACCTTTGGAATATATTCCAGAGTTTATTGAGCGGAAGCAAGGTCGTAAACCTGTGGTTTATGATTTGGACGCAATGGAAGAATATTTGGCGGAAACGTATGGAATTACCGTTTATCAAGAGCAAGTAATGTTACTGTCGCAAAAGTTGGCAAACTTCTCAAAAGGTCAAGCCGATATGTTGCGTAAAGGTATGGGTAAGAAGAAGAAAAAGCTGATTGACCAATTATATCCAATTTTCATCGAAGGAGGTGAGAGCAACGGACACGACAAGAAAACGTTGGATAAGGTTTGGAAAGATTGGGAAGCATTTGCGTCTTACGCTTTCAATAAATCGCACTCAACTTGCTATGCTTTTATTGCCTTTCAAACGGCTTATTTAAAGGCAAATTATCCAGCCGAATTTATGGCTTCGGTGCTGACACATAACAAGAATGATATTTCTAAAGTCAAGTTCTTTTTGGAAGAATGTAACAGAATGGGAATTGAGGTACTTGGTCCAAATATTAACGAAAGTGAAATGAATTTTACGGTAAATAATGAAGGTAAAATTCGTTTTGGAATGTCAGGTTTGAAAGGTGTTGGTGAAGGTCCAGTAGCAGATATTTTGGCAGAACGTGAGAAAGGAGATTTTAAGAATATTTTTGACTTTTTCCGTCGTTTGAGTGGTGGAAAATCTATTAATAAAAGAGTCGTTGAAAGTTTGGTGCTTGGTGGCGGATTTGATTTGTTTCCAGAAATGCACCGAGCGCAATATTTTGTTCCGTCGGATAAATATGATACGTTTTTGGAACATTTATTAAAATATGGTGCTGCTTACGCAAGTCAGTTAGTTTCGGCAGCGACTTCGTTGTTTGGTGTGTCGGATGACATTATGATTCCTGAACCGAAAATTCCGCAATCGGAAGAATGGGGATTAATAACGAAATTGAATAAGGAAAAGGATGTTACAGGGATTTTTATCAGTGGACATCCGTTAGATGATTATAAAATAGAAATCAAAAATTTCACAACGTGTTCATTGAATGAAATGAATAAATATGAAACAGGAAAAGCAAAAATCAATATTGCAGGAATGATTGTGAATCCACAACATCGGATTTCTAAAAAAGGAACAGGTTGGGGAAGTTTTGAACTGCAAGATTTTGATGGTAATCGTGATTTCGTCTTGTTTGGTGAAGATTATATCAATTTTAAGAATTATATGAATGACGGAGAAGCGGTTTATGTAACAGGAAAATTCCGTCCGAGTTGGAGAAATAAAGGTGAGTTTGATTTCAAAATTGAGGAAATGCAACTGTTAGAAACGGTTGGTAAAAATAAGATAGAATCGATTCGTTTGACGATTGATATTGCGAAAATTGATATAAAATTTGTAGAACGATTAGATGCTCTTTGTAAACGCAAAAAAGGTACAAATCAGGCACAACACAAACTAAAAATGTTGTTCATTGATTCTGCTAATCGCCAGAAGTTACCACTGTATTCTAAAACTCGAAAGGTAAATGCAGATAATGAGTTTATTGAAGCATTGGAGAAAATGGGTGTGAAATATAAAGTGAATGCGTAGATTTTGGATACGAATTTTTACGAATTTTTACGAATTACACTAAAAAAATTAGATGATAAAAGGGTTTTTCCAAACGGAGAAACCCTTTTTGTATAAAATCCCAGAATCACAGGCGAATTAGATTTTGAAACCCAAACTGCGATTTTGAATTATTAGAAAGCGAACGGTTTGCCGCAAGGTCAATAGGATATTTAGAGATTTAATAAGTCAGAAGTAATAAGGTTTTGTTAAAAAATATTCCTATTATGAGTTGTTGTTTGTATTTTGGGAATAAATCCCTTTTTGGTCTTTTGTTTGTGTTGTAAAATTAGAGTTTATTATCGATCTATTTTTTATTGATATTTTGTAAACTCACCAATTAATACACTTTAAATTACCTATCGTGAACGTACTTGAATACAATAAATTTTTAATTCATAACTCAAGATTCAGAAAGATGCACAAACCTTCAACTCAAAATATTCTCTTGGTCGAGGATCATATAATGGTTAGGATGTTAGCAAAACAGTTTTTACTTAAAAATGGATTTGAGGTTGATGCTGTAGAAAATGGAGAAAAAGCATTATTACTAACTGTAGAAAAATCTTATGATTTGATTCTGATGGACTTAAAATTACCTGGTATCAATGGATTTGATACCACAAAAATAATTAGAGCATTGAATAACAATAATGCGAATATTCCAATTTTAGCATTGACAAGTTCTACTAAAGATGAAGTTCAAGAGCAAATGAATGAAGTTGGAATAACTGATTATGTTGGCAAACCATTTAAGTCAGAAAAACTTTTACAAAAGATTCATTTTTATATTTTTAAGATTAAATAAGTGACAATCTATTATATTTTAACATGTTAGTTTTTGATAAACAATAAATTAGATTGTAAATTGGGGTTTGTTAGTAAATAAAATAAACCTATATTCAATGAAAAAATCTATACTTTCTACATTTTTTATTTTAATGACTTTATGGGCTTTCGCCCAAGGCATTCCTGTTCCGCAAATGTCGCATTGTGATAGCAAGGTGCAGAGTTTTATGACAACACATAATATTCCGAGTGCAACAATTGCGATTGCAAAAGATGGAAAATTAGTTTATAACCGAGCTTTTGGTCATTCTGATATCGCAGGAATGACTTCGACACAACCACATAACTTGTTTCGTATCGCCAGTATTTCTAAACCTGTTACCAGTATTGCGATTATGAAAATGATGGAAAATGGCGATTTAGCAATGTCTGATAAGGTATTTGGAACGAATGGCATTTTAGGAAATCACACGATATTATCACAAGCAAATATTACAGACAGTAGAGTTTATAATATTACGGTTCAGCATCTTCTGGAACATTCCGCTGGTTGGAATCGAAATGTTGCTTGTACGCCAACGCCTGCTTCACCTTATACTTTTGGATTTCAACATTGTGACCCAATTGGCTTTCCGTTGCACGTTGCTCAAACATATAATGTTGCAAATCCTGTCGCAGAAGAATATTTAATACAATATGTATTAGAAAAAAGCTTGGCGTTTGCACCAGGTACAAGTTATGCTTATTCTAATATGGGTTATTTGGTTTTGGGTGAAATCATTGAAGAGATTTCAGGCAAATCCTATGAAGATTATGTAAAAGATGAAATCCTGTCGCCTTTAGGTATTTGCGATATGCATATTGGCAAAAATTTATTGGCTGATAAGCAAGAACGTGAAGGCGAATATGTTGGTAATGGTTATCAGATTAGTTCGTGTTATGGAACGAATGTTTTAGTACCTTGGGAATATGGCGGATTTAATGTGGAAGCAATGGATGCACATGGTGGATGGATTGCGACTTCTCGTGATTTAGTAAGATTATTAGTCGCTGTTGATGGTTTTAGTACAAAACCTGATATTTTAAGTACTTCAACACTTAATACGATGTCAATGCCTTCTTCTAATAATTCCAATTATGCCAAAGGTTGGAGCGTGAATAGTTCCAATAATTGGTGGCATTCAGGTGCATTGGATGGAACAGCGAGTATTTTTGTTCGATCAAGTAATGGTTATACTTGGGCAATTATTTTGAATAAACGAGTGATTGATGGAACATCTAATCAGTTTTGGGCCGATTTTGATAATTTGCCATGGAGTTGTGTTACACAGACAGCTTCCTTTCCAACACATGATTTCTTTGCTGCACCAACGGAGAATACAACAAGTTTAGCGAAAGGATTTATGAATGAAAACGCTGTAGAATTAAACTGGACACGAGGTGATGGCAATGGTTGTATTGTTGTCGCAACTCAAGGTACTGATATTGAAAATTTTCCTTTGGATGGTACAAATTATGCGGCAGATGCTGCTTTTGGAAGTGGTTACGATTTGGGTGATGGAACGTATGTTGTGTATAAAGGAACTGCTGATAATGTTACAGTTACGGGTTTAAATCAAGGTTCAACGTATACTTTTCGAGTATTTGAATATACTGTAAATAGTCAAACAGGTAATTTATTTTTATATAAACTTTGTGGCGGAGAATCCATTAAGGTAACACCGCAGGTTGTTTCTACAAATATGATTGAACAAAAACGTGTTAAATTATATCCAACAATTACAACTGATTTTGTACAAGTTGAATTAGATGAGAACTATCAAAATGTTCAATATCAAATTGTAAATACTTCGGGGCAATTATTGCGACAAGCAACTATTAATAATAATATGCAACGGATTTCTGTCAATGATTTGCCGAAAGGCATTTATTTTATAAAAATTCGATTCGATGATGATATAACGATTTGGCGAAAATTTGTGAAGCAGTGATTTTGGGATTCTAAAAAGGTCAATTGGATTTGGAAACGATTCAGTTTATGAGAATTTAAGGAATATGCGATAGACAAAAATTACTACTATTTTTTAGAAAAGGGTTTTATTCACACTATTTGGAATAAAACCCTTTTTGTATTTCAAGAAAATGTTACATTTCTAATTGTTTGATAATTAATAACTTATGAAGTTAGTTAGTTAACTAACTAAAGCAATCAAGATTATCAATAAATAAAATGCGAGAAATATTGCGATAAGTATTCCTATAAATTGATATAATCGCTTTAGATTATGAAAAGCTCGTTCAAAGTCTATTTGTTCTTCATTTTGAAGGCTTCTAAGCGTTGAGGTAGAAAAGTTATATAGAAACAGACAAGGAAAGAAAAGTAATGCCAAAAAAATCAGATATAAAGTGATGATAAAGGTTACACCTACCGAAAAATCTACTCCCATTAAGTTTTCAATTTCAGAAAAAGCCGCACCCATTCCGAATACAGATAGAAGACTTAATCCTGTCATAATAAAACCAACGATACTTAAAAATCGTCCCCATTTTGCGGTTGTTTCTAAATAACCTCTTATCGCTCCTGTGACGGATAATCCTACATCTGAAACATAATCGTTGTCTAAGATTTCATTATTATTCATTATTAAAAGTTTTGTATCTGTTGGGTTTTTATCGGTTGTATTTTTTGAGTTGTTTTGTTTTCAACAGATAGGTGAAAAAATTATTAAATTGGTTTTTGTGCTGAAAAGCATCTAACTTTACGCAAGTTAAACATTGGTTAGAGATTTTCTAAATCAATATTGTATAAAAATGAATGAATACATAAAATTTATCCGTCAAAGTATTTTTAAGGATACTTTCGTCAAATTGACGTTGAGTAAAACTCGTTATCGAAGTGCATTGCAGAATATATATGTGCGGTTGATTGAGTTGCGAGGAAGTTTAAATTTATCGTTTACGTATCATTATGAAACAAAAGATGAGGTTAATAATTTTTTGATTGAAGAGGGTTTGGAATTGATTCAGTTACATTTGATGGAAGATTTTCGCAATGGGAATTTGCTCACAACAAATAAAAATTATTCATTAAATATTTCAAAAAAAGGTAAAGAAAATATTTTGATAAAAAATACTCAAAACCCAAAACCACAACGCAATCATAATAAGCCTAAAAAGCGTTTTGTAACACCAAACCGTCCGTATTTACATCATTTGGGAATAACAAGTAAAGAAGGAAAAATTTTAAAAAATTGGCAATCGAAGTACAAACAGATTGATAAATATATCGAAATCATTGACGGCTTATTGCAAACAACAAAACTGCCTGAACGTATCAATATCGTTGATATGGGAAGCGGAAAAGGTTATTTGACTTTTGCGTTGTATGATTATTTGGTGAATGTCTTGAAACTCAATGTAACACTTACAGGAATTGAATTGCGAGAACATTTAGTTGATTTTTGTAATGACATTGCTCAAAAAGTTGGTTTTCAACATTTGAAATTTATTGCTCAAGATATTAACGATTATCCTGCCGAACAAATTGATATTTTGATTGCTTTACATGCTTGTGATATTGCGACGGATATTGCTTTAGCGAAAGGTGTTTTGTCTGATGCTGCACTGATTGTCGCAGCACCTTGTTGTCATAAACAAGTTCGAAAACAGATGCAAAAAGAAAACCCATTGCAGGCTGTTTTAAAACATGGAATTTTGGAAGAACGACAAGCCGAAATGATTACGGATGGTATTCGTGCGTTAATATTGGAAGGTAATGGTTATCAGTCTAAAGTCTTTGAGTTTGTATCAAGTGAACATACTGGAAAGAATCTAATGATTGTTGGTTCTAAAACGACTAAATATAAAATAACTGCTTTTGAGGAAATCGCTGCTATCAAGCAACAGTTTGGTATTGATTATCATTATTTGGAAAAATTATTACCAATAAAAATGGTGGATGAATAATATAAAAAAGCCTCAAATTTTATGATGAAATTTGAGGCTTTTTTAGCATTTTGTAGTATTCAAATTATCTTATAAATAATTGAAATTCAACACTTCTTTTACGAGATTGAGTCAAAACTGTGTGAGAATCTCCAAATCCTTGATAGATTAATCGTTCTGCTTTGATCCCTTTATTTACTAAATAATCATAACATATTTTCGCTCTTTCGATGGAAAGGGATTCATTCGTAGAAGAACTATCAGAATCGAAAGCAAACCCTGTAATATTCAATACGGAATCTGGATAATTACCCAATACTTGAATGATATAATCTAAATTGGACAAATCTACAGAGTCTAAAAAATACTTATGTTTATCAAAATAAACAGATTCTAAAACACCTTTTAAAGCTACTTCTTCATGTTCCATCAAAGGGCAGCCTTCGTTATCTCCTCTTCCTTTTTCGGTCGGACATTGATCTATTTTATCAGGAACATTATCACCATCGGTATCAGGACAACCTTTACAACTTTTTACACCTGCTTCATTGGGACAAAGATCATGAATATCTGGAATCCTATCATTATCGGTATCAGGACAACCTGCAAATTCTAACATTCCTGGTGTTGTCGGACATCTATCCTCATGATTGGCTAATCCATCATTATCATCATCTGCAATTGGGCAACCTTGTGCTTGTTCATCACCAAAAATATCTGGACACAAATCGGAAGTATTAGGAATACCATCGTTATCATCATCTGCAACTTCGACAGAACTAAAATGATGATCATCTAAAACAGTTGCATAGAAACTATAATCAAGATTTGATACATCATAAGTATATTTTTTCTCAACAGTTGAAAGTGAACGATTTTCGCTGGTTAACGTTTCATCAGCAGTATTAAAATTAAACTGAAGACCGATTCCATTGTGCCAAGCATCTGCTCCAGTCGATAAGCGATAAGAAGTGCTAATTTGTATAAAAATACCTTCCATCAATTGATAATTGATTCCTAACTCAATAGGAAATTGCGTTTCCCAATTATTTTCGGCTTGTTTAATATACATCAAACCCAATCCACCTGTAATATATGGACGTACCTTTTTATCACTTGCTGTAAAAAAGTTGTACTTAATCGCTACATCTTGAGCGTAAAAATTCCAATCTTCATAAAAATCTTGAATATCATAAGGATAATTCATTTGACCAAATCGAAAAGGAAAACTCAAACTTAGACTTTCATTGAGATAACGGTTGTAAACCGCTGAAAATCCAAATGTTTGCTTGTCAAATCGATACAATTGCTCCAAGTAAGGCGAATAGGTATCTACACCTAATACCTTATAAGTAAAACTATTTGGTAGTTCTTTAGTTTGACCAAAAACTAAAGAATAACAGCTAATTAATATAATTGTATAAAGATATTTCAAAATCTTTTATGTTTCTATTTAGCTAATACAAAATTAGCTTTAAACTTATAAATATATTAAACCAGTAAGTATTAGGTTTGATATTGTAAAACTACTCTATAAATAAAGCTTTTACAACAATGTAGGTGAGTGCTTGTAGTTGTTTTGACTCCTGCAAAGATATATTAATTATAATTCAGATAAAAGTCAAATATGATTTTTTTTCATATTTTAAACTTTGATTACAAAGGAAGAACGGATTTTATATTACATTTTTGGTTCAAAACAATTATTATATTAAGCCCCAAACGAAATCGAAAAATTAATTGTAAGCATAGAGTGTTAGACACTCTCAATAATTATTATGATTTAATTCAATTAACAATCAACTACAAAAAAAACAAGTTTTTTACTAAAAAGAGAGAAATTAATATAAGTAGTAGACTTTATTCTAAATAATTTCGTATAAAGCTAAATTATCTTTTATCGCTACTCTTCGTTAACAAAATACTCATGTAGCTAAGGCTACACTCCGTTTTTGTCGCCTCGATTAGCAATAAAATCTTAATTTCCATTCATTA
>JBGCFH010000270.1:0-30341 GCA_045106825.1 Saprospiraceae bacterium
ACCACCTGAAGTAAGATATTGTAAATCATATCCTTCTACGTCTTCTGCTTTTACAGATTTGAATTCATTCGAATAGTTTAGCAGAAATAAAACTAAGGCTGTTGAGCGAACACTCCCAAAATTTATATTTTTAATTGGAAATTCAGATGCTGAAAAAGGAATTTTAGGTTTGTCATTATAAACAGGATTGTCTATTTTTCCTTCCACAAATTCTTTAAAAATTTTAAAAGATTTTCTGATTTTAGAAAGTGAATATATTGTGAAATAGTTAGAATAAGTTGTAATCCAAAACCATTTTTTTAGTGCTTCAATTTGTTTATCCGTTGGGTTTTCAACTTTATTGAAAAAATAACTTAAATAGACTAATTGATTATTATATGGTAACAATGATATATGTAAAACTAATAATTCTTCAAATAAAAATCTTACAGATTTTTCTATACTTTTAAATGTTTTTATAGTCTTTTTGCTAAAATTATTTCTTTTAATTAAATCATCAATATGATTATCAAGATAAAATGTTCCAAAAGAAGTTTGAATACATTGTAATATTACTTCTTCTTTAAGTGTATCAAAGTTGTATGTTTTGATATTTTCTAATAAATTCTTTTTAAGGTTTTTTAGATTAAAATCATTAGGTTCATTTATAGTTAATGAAGAAAGAATTGAGAAAGAGGATATAGCAGTTCCTTTAGAATTAATTCGTAAAAATATTTCCTTTGCTTGTTCTATAGTTCCACCATGTATTTCTACATAAGGTAATTGATAATCAATTAAGGTAGATGATAATTTTCTACCTTCTGCAATTAATTTACTTACTTTTTCTTTATTATTAAAACTACTTCGTAATTCATCAGAATAATCTAAAAATCCAAATGTATCAAACAATGTATAAATTGGTAGATTACTTAGATCGTTTGATTCACTTCGGGGAATATTAAATTCTTGTTTTTCTAAATCATAGTGCATTTTAAAATCATCTAATTTGTCTTCATTTACTTCAAAATCTTGATGATTAGGGTTTGTTAAACAACCAAATAGAGTCGATAATCTTTGAAAACCATCTAATATATAGAAAAAACCATTTGGACTTATTTTATCAATAATGAATGGACCTAATTCATTATTAATTTTAAATTTTTGTTCAGGTTTCCATAGTAATATTGTTCCGATAGGATATTCTGATATTATACTTTCAAACAATTCTACTTTCTGTTTATTTGTCCAAATATAATCTCTTTTAAAAGAAGGAATTTTAATTTGTCCCTTCTTAATCATATCCATAAAATAGATAAGTCGAATAACCTTTGGCTCTATTTTTATCTGTTTGCTCATAATAAATCTGCAATTTTTTGTACTAAATTAGGTAATTCATCTGGATTGTATGGATGATTATTTTCATTATTTGTATAATGGTGTTCACAACGTCTCTGTAGTGTTTCTTTAGTTACGAACCTATGATTGAACAATCTTAGAAATTCTGATTTAAAATTACTATTACCATTCGGAAAACCAACTAAATTATCATTTCTAAAAGTTCTTTTGTCCGTTTCATCAAGGTCATTATACAAATCTTGTAACTCTTGAAATAAATCTACAAATTTCCTATTTGGAAGTCCATTTTCTAAATCAAAATAATCTTTTTGAATAGGACTTAATCGTAAGTAAGCATCAATAAAATCTCTATAATTCGGTATTGTATCAATGACTTCATCAGGTAAATAGTTTTCCATTTCACGCTTTTCTAAAATATGATAAGGAATATTATTATCGTCTAAAAATCGAATAGTATTTTGTTTTCCATTGCCTAAAGGCATACTTGAATATTTTCTATCGCTATCCATTAAAATAAACGCTCTTAAATAAGTGTGATTATTCTTGGGCAACGCTCTGAAATTTTGTAAAATCCCTCTTAATAAATTAATAATGTTATTTACACCACCTGCATTTGTAAATTCAACCCATCCATTTCGCTTATGTTCCAACACAACTTCACCATTAAAACATCTCATTATTGCTTTTACAAAATGACTATCATTTAAACTATTTTCAAGAATAATAATTACAGGTCTTTCTAAGACTCTAACAGCTTCGTCAATAGTAAAATAAGTTTCATTATCTTCCGAAGAAATCACTAATTGAGGTTGTAACCCTTCATTAATAACTTTATTAAACATTGCTTCCAAAACCATTCTATTTCCTTCTGAAATTGTTTGGTAGTATGGCATTTCAAGAATTGAAGCCAATTCAATGAATATGTTATAACGTCCTTTATAAAAAGCGATTCCCAATAAATGATTTAGTCCATCTCTAAATTCTTCATTCTCAAAAACATCTGATTTAATTTCTACTAACATAAGGGTTTTGTATTTGTGCAGTTCTTATAGCAAGGGTTTCATCTAATGTTTCGCTAAATACATTTTGAGGCCAAAAATCAACACTTCCTTGCTCATCAACATTGATACGTTTTAAATTACTCTCACCTTTTTCTTCATCGTAATCTACATAATAAATGACTAAATTATTTTTATCAAACTTTTTTTCTGCAATCAATCTACGTAATCTTAAAACGAAATTTTGAGAATGTGTTTCAATCAAATATCGCTTATTTAATTCTATTGTTGACATAGCAAACCTTTCAGCGATATTACCATGTGCAGCAGGATGTAGATGTAATTCGGGTTGTTCAAAGACATTTATTAAATCCGAATTATCGTTAGGAATAAAAGAACTACCAATTAATGGTAATGCTTGAATCATTCCTTGTCCGACTTCTTTAAAATTGATATTTAACTTTGGATTATCTCTGTATAGCTCTAATTCATAGTAATCAGGTTGTTTATCATAATTTACTTTGATTCCCCAACCTTCAAAATTTTCACGATACCATTGACTAACTTTATTAAGAATTATACCTTCATTATCAATATCATCTTCTACTAAAAATTGATAAATTTCTTCTCCATCTTTACCTAATTTATCATTTGTTTTAAATGGTTGTAATTCAATTAGACTTTTAGGAATGAAACGATATGGACCGATGTAATTTGCCTTTAGTTTAATTCCATAATCTTTTAGGTTAGGTAGTTTTTTTTCAATATTTAAGTTAAATCCGATGTATTTATAACTTAATAATTCTTTGCTTTGATTATGACTATATCTATTTACACTATGGACATATTTTAAATCATATTCGTCATTTAACTTCCATCTTAAAATTTTTGGATAACGACTTCTTACATCCGCTGCTAAATCTATTTCTAAAAAATGCTCACTTTCAAATCGAAAATTTAATTCTCCTATAGGTTCTCTTGCATACAGTAAATCTCGAAAACTTGTACCTAAAGAAACATATTGATTTTCCCAACCTAAAGCAAAACCAATATTCTGACCATTAAAAGCATCTTCAAGTAAAGGCATTAACTTAGTTATAGAACTTTTCCCTGAACTATTTTTACCAATTAATATTGTCATTGGTTTTAATTCGAGTTCTTGTTCTGTTTTAAATAACTTATAATTACTAAAAGTTAGTTTCTTTAACATATACTTTGATTTTCAACAAATATAATTTATTATCGATGCATTTCAATAGTAATTAGAGTTTTTGAATTATTTTTTATTAGACTTACTTTGAATATTTTCAAAAATCGTATTCACACAAAATACCAAAAACCATGACACACAAAGAATTCACAACCGAATACGCAAAACGCTTAAAAGTCAAAGAAGCAACTACCGAACGCTACATCAATACAATGGTAGAAATCATGGCAGAACGATTTGACGATTACGAAAGTGTTACGGTAAAAAATATGGGACGTTTTTACTGTGGAACACCTCGTTATCGTTCATCTGAAACCAAAGTTTTCAAATTCACACCAGCGAGATTTATTAAAGATGTTTTGGGTTGGGGTTAATATAAAAATAGCTACACAATTCTTATATCGTGTAGCTATTTTGATTTTATCGCATCAAATCCCGCAATTCTCTTTTCATACTTCGATAACCTAAATGCGGACTAATCGTTTCATAATATTCCGTAGAATTAGAACAAAAACCCAACGCATATTTGGCGTAATCTAAGCGATTATGGTCATAACCCAATAATATCATAAACTCTTTAATCTGCTCACTGGTCATACATCTCAAATCACGAGTTTCTTTAAAAACTAATTTTTTTAATTCATATTCGACTTCTTCGGTTTGGAGTATTTTATAGCTTTTTTCAAAGTTTTTATTCTTCACAGGAACACAAGCATATTTGTCTTTTACCATGCTTCTGACTTGGCAGTTCGTAAAAATAGACATTAAAATAAGTAGTAATAAGGTGTAACGTAAGGTGTTCATAGTTTTAGGATTTTAGTTTTAAAATAGTGTTTGTACAAGCTATTTATCAACTAAAAATATTCCGTATTCTATGGTTTTTACCTTATTTGTGTTGAAGCGGTGATTTGAAGGAGTGAAAGGTTTAGTTGGGTGAATTAGCGTTAAGATGCCACAGGTACAACCTGCGGCTAATCACATTGAACGCTTCCAGCGTTCGCAAAAACCAACAACTCTGGAAGAGTTGAATACGATTAACCATAGGTTGTACCTATGGAATTAAAACGATTTTATAATCTCCAAAGATTCCGTAACGTGTTGTTCTGCACGCATTTGAGAGTTGAAAATATGTTTTACAACACCTTCTTTATCAAAAATATACGTCACTCGACCTGGCAACAATCCGAACAAACCCGTTGGCACTTTCCACGCTTTTCTGATTTTATTTCCTTTGTCGGATAATAGCGAAAATGGCAAACGATATTTTTCTTTAAATTTCATGTGTGATTTTGGACTATCAGCACTAATTCCAAAAACTGTAACACCAGCATCTGTAAATTCTGCGAAGCTATCTCGAAACGCACACGCTTCTTTTGTACAACCTGGTGTATCGTCTTTTGGATAAAAATAAATCACCATTGGTTTGCCGATGTAATCTCCGACATTTATCGTTTCGTCGTTTTCGTTTTGTAAACTGAATGCTTTTAACTTCTCTCCTACTTTCATAGTTATTTTATGTGGTTTTTAATGGAAACACGGATTGAACAGATTTGACGGATTTGAACGGATTTTTTCGTTTATTAATTTTTTATAAAAATTAATAAACGTTTAAGCATCTGTGTTCATCCGTTTAATCCGCCAAATCCGTGTTCCTATCAATTTTAAACCTTGATTTAATGTAATTTCAAATTAATTGTTCATTAAAAAACGACAAACTCAATAGTATTGCGTTGAATAATTAAATTTGTGTTCATAAATCATAAATATAGCATATTCTACATGAAATTATCGGTCATCATCGTCAATTACAACGTCAAATACTTTTTAGAACAAGTATTGCATTCGGTGCGTCGTGCTTCGGAAGGTTTGGCGGTTGAAGTATTTGTGGTGGATAACAATTCGGTTGATGATTCGGTCGCAATGGTTCGAGAGAAATTTCCAGAAGTTATTTTGATTGCGAATAAGGAAAATACTGGTTTTTCGGTAGCGAACAATCAAGCGATTCGGGTTTCCAAAGGCGAATATGTTTTATTGTTGAATCCAGATACAGTTGTAGAAGAAGCGACGTTTTCAAAAGTTATCAACTTTATGGACGAACATCCAGAAGCTGGTGGTTTAGGTGTAAAAATGATTGATGGTTCGGGCGAGTTTTTACCAGAGTCGAAACGTGGATTTCCTTCGCCTTGGGTTGCGTTTTGTAAAACGACTGGTTTGTCCAAACTATTTCCAAAATCACCTAAATTTAATCGCTATCATTTAGGATATTTGGACAAAGATGAAACGCACGAAATCGAGGTTTTAGCTGGTGCATTTATGATGATGCGGAAGTCGGTTTTAGATGAAATCGGACTGTTAGATGAAGCCTTTTTTATGTACGGCGAAGATATTGATTTGTCGTATAGAATCGTGAAAGCTGGTTATAAAAACTATTATTTCGCAGATACAACGATTATTCATTATAAAGGAGAAAGCACAAAAAAAGGGAGCTTAAATTATGTTCGTACTTTTTATAATGCCATGATAATTTTTGCTAAAAAACACTTTCAAGGTGAACAAGCGAAATTATACGTTTTCATGTTGTATGTTGCGATTTACTTACGTGCATTTTTGACGTTAGTAACGAACTTTTTTCAACGTGCAGCAGCTCCGATTTTAGATGCGATTTTGATTATTATTGGAATGATAGTGCTCAAAGATTTTTGGGAAATTCGCTTTTATGATGATCCGAATTATTATCCCGAATATTTTGATTATTTCAATATTCCATTATATACAATCATTTGGTTAACAGCGATTTATTATAGCGGAGGTTATGATAATCGACAAAAATGGGGAAAAATTGCTCGTGGCGTTTTTATTGGAACGATACTTTTAGCAGCAGTTTATGGTTTTTTAGACGAACGTTATCGAACATCAAGAATTTTGATATTAATGGGTGCAACTTGGGCAGGAATAGCGACAATCGGTTGGCGAATGTTGGTTCATTTTGCTCAACATCGGAAGTTTAGTTTTGCGGCTAATTTGCAGAAGAATTTTATAATCATTGGTTCAAAAACGGAAAGTGAACGAGTCTTAAATTTGATTCGTGCTGCGGAAGTTTATAATAATTTCATTGGAACAGTTTCACCAAATGAAACGGAAGATTTTGATAATTTTATTGGTAATTTTTATCAATTAGATGAAATCGTTCAAATTTATAAAATCCATGAAATTATCTTTTGCTCAAAAGATGTTGCAGCCGAACATATTACAAAATGGATGACAAAAATTGGAACGTCTGTTGAGTACAAAATCGTTCCCGAAAAAAGCCTAAGTATCATCGGAAGTCGGTCAAAAAATTCGACTGGACAATTGTACACGATTGACATCGAATTTACGATTAAACAACCGATGCATCAACGCAACAAACGATTTTTAGATGTGATTTTTAGTATCGGAATATTAGTGACTTTGCCAATTTCAATTTGGTTTGTTCGTCAGAAATTTGGCTTGATTCGCAATATCTTTTCTGTTCTTTTTAATCATAAATCTTGGGTTGGTTATCATGGTAAAAACGTTGATAATTTACCTAAAATCAAAAAAAGTGTTTTGTCGCCCGTTGATGGATTGAAAGTCAAAAAATTACAAGATTCGACAATTCAACATTTGAATTTATTGTATGCTAAAGATTATTCCGTTTATCACGATTTGGATTTGATTTGGAGTGGATTTCGAGAATTGGGACGTTAGGTTTTGCCTTGACTAACACTCAAAATTAGATATTATTTATTTTTTATACTTGTTAAAATTTTCTTAATTTATTGATTTTCCTTTCGAAAAGTGTTTTTTTTTTTTTGTAGATTTATGCTGTTTTAATAAACGTTTATTTCAAAAGGAAAAGACGTCAATTCCTTACTTTTTTCAACCCGTAAAAAAAAAAAAAAAAAGTAAAATGAGTAAGTTTCAATTTCCAAACGAATCCATGTCACCTACTCTTGACGAGATATTTTAACTTTTTACGTAACTTTTTTAATTTTTTACATTATGAAATTTGAGAAAATCAATTCAAGTAAGTTTGCTGCTTTTAAGGGTAGTGAGATTAGTAATTTGCAACGTATTGTTGGTGGTTATCGTGGTGAAACTGCTACTGATCAACGTTCTCCAAGTAATCCAGGAACAGGAACTGACTCTGATCAAGTAAACGATCAAGGAGTACTTGTTGGACCTCCAACGGCTGATGGTTCGGGCGTAAGAAATGATGGATTTGGAAATTAGATTTTAAACGAAAGGAGAGACTTCGTCTCTCCTTCTATTTTTTTTAATTATGAATAAATTTATCTTATTTTTCATTCTACTATTTCCTGGTTTTTTATATTCTCAAAATTTAATTCTAAATGGCGACTTTGAAAAGCATGAATCAATAGATTTTCGAATTAGAGGTGCAACTCAACCCGATAATTGGAATAACATTGGAACCGTTCTTTGTGATTGTAATTTCAAAGAACGGGTAAACAAAACACACGGAAAAAACTGTATTGACTCTGTGAAAGCAGCTAATGGTTGTAGTATGGTTGTATTAGGTTACACTCCTGGTGCAAAATGTATTAGTGACGGTACACACACAGGTTGGGCATCTCATATTTCAACCAAAACAGTAAAAACATTAGAAATTGGTAAGTACTATAAAGTAAGTTACTGGATTTATTATTCTGAAAAACATAATATAGATCAACACCCCGAAGTATTAAAAAATTTAGGACTTTTATTAACATATCATCCAGTTATAGAAGACAATTGTTTAATAGAAGCAAGAGGAATCACAAATGATAATTATGAATTCAATAAATGGTTCAAAATAGAAAAAATCATTATTCCGACTTGTGAGTTAAATTATTTAAGCATTGGGATATTTAGAAATAAAGATTGGTTAAATATAGACCATTTTAAATACAGTCCTACAACCTACTTCGTAGACAATGTATCAATTATCGAAATACTAAAAGAAGAAGTAAAAGACGAAAATTCTATTATTTATTTTTGTAATGAATTACCCGAACCACCTAAGAAAATAGCTAAAATTGATGAAACAGATTATCATGTTTATTTTTCAACTAATGTAACCGTTCCGTTAGATTTTGAAGCGTTAGATAAAATGGCTGCAGCAGCAAAGGCAAATACGGAAACTATTTTTTTAGTTTCAGGTCATACCGACAATGTTGGTACCGATAATTACGAATTATCAAAAAAGAGAGTGGAAGCTGTTGTTGATTATTTAACCTCAAATCATAAAATTCCTAAATATCGCTTAATTACAGCTCATTTTGGTGATACTCAACCGATTGCACCAAATGATACAGAAGTAAATCGAGCTAAAAATCGAAGAGTAACAATTGAGGCTTTAGGTATGCGAAAGTCTAAGGGAATTTATAGACAAGCTTTGATTGAATTGAAAAATGGAAATAATGTTGAAGCCTTAAAATTATTTAGAGGTTGGGAAATGAATGAGGAAGACAGCGAAAAAATCTTAGCTTATTTTGATATAAAAACGGATGATTTAAGGCAAGATAACCGTTGGTCTGTTATTGATAAAGCAATTCGAAAATCTTATGAGCAGTATTCAAAACCCAAATATGCTTTTATTTTAGATTCGTTGTATTGTGAAGACCAAAAATACCGTCGATTAAACACTTATGTACAGGATTTAGCAGGTTATATTAAAATTATTGATACATTGGATTGGAAATATCCTACTATTTCAAATGATGAATGGAGAACTCGTGATAGCCTAATTTATTTGAATCTAAAGCAATTATTAATAGAAAATGGCTTTCCAAAACAAACAGAAGTTGGTAAACGTTCGGCAAGGTCAGCGGCTGTTATTTTAATTCATTCGCACGATACAATTGCTATTAAAAAATATTTGCCAATTCTACATGATTATTGTAAACAAGGCGAAGCACAATTCGGCTATTATGCCATGATGTATGATAAATTATGTGTGTTACAAAATAAAGGACAACGTTATGGAACACAATATCTATCAAATCCTGAAAATCCATCAGAAATGGTTTTGGCAAAATTAGAAAATACGCTAAAAATCAATGATTTTAGAGAGCAAATAACGCTTCCTCCATTAAAAGAAGAAACGATTGATAAAGCCTTAAAAGAATAATTATGATTTTAATTTTATCCAACGAATATGATTATTCTACGATTGATGTTACACATTGGTTGAAACACTATAATATTCCTTTCGTCCGCCTAAATGGTGAAGAAGTTTATAGTTTAGAAAAAGTGACTTTAGAAAATAATGAAGTAGATTTTGTAATTTATAATGACGAAAAAATAATTAAGTTAAGTGAAATAAAAAGCGTTTGGTATCGACGAGGACAATTGAATTTTACGTATAATTTGCGACCACAAGAATTTGGTGATTTTGGTAGAGTAATTGAAATGCACCTAAAAGCCGAATTAGAAATTACGACTGATTTATTTTATTTTTTATTAAAAGAAAAACCACATATCGGAACATTTGAACGTCGAGGTATGAATAAATTAATCGTACTTTATGAAGCTCAAAAAGTGGGTTTAAAAATTCCCGAAACACAAATTACAGCTACTGAAAAATACACCGATTTTGAAAATTTAAAACCATATATCACCAAGTCGATTTCAGAAACCTTTAGACCAAGATTCGACTTTGGAAATTACATTATTTATACAGAAAACATTGATAATACACAGCTTCAAAAAAACTTCTTTCCAACATTATTTCAAGAGAAATACGAAAAAGAGGCGGATTTAAGGATTTTTTATTTAGATGGGAAATTTCATCGTATGGCGATTATTTCGCAAAGTCATCAGCAAACGGCTACGGATTTTAGAAAATATTTGACTGAAAAACCAAATCGAAGTTTACCGTTTCAATTACCAAAACACATCGAAGAGAAATTAAAATTGTTGATGGATAAAGTCGAATTGGAAACAGGCTCAATTGATATGATTTTGACAAGGAATAGCGAATACGTTTTCTTGGAAGTCAATCCGATTGGACAGTTTGGTATGACATCTTATCCTTGTAATTATTTTTTAGAACGACAAATTGCTAAAACCTTAATAGAGAAAAGTTATGAAAATACAAGATAAAAAAGAACGATTGTTAAGTTTTCATTATCCTAAAATCGAAAAACATCCAAATTTACCACTCAATTATCAATGTATATCTCACTACTCAAAAACAGAAGTAGATGAAAATGGACATACAATTTCCACAGGATTTGATACGCATAAGGCGATAAAAATGGAAAAGTTACAAACAACGTTAAATGAATTTTATGGTTATTACAAACCAATTTCAAGGATTTTTGAAGATAAAATAAATATTAATGATGAATAAAAATATACCTTTTCGATTAGTGTCTGATTCGTTTGTCGTTGAAGGTGCAAGTCGTGCTTTAATCGCTGATACAGGACGAAAAGAATATCACTTAATTCCTAAGATATTAGGACATATTCTGAAAGAGAATAAAGGAAAAACTATTCAAGATATTATTTCTGAATATACTACAAATAGTGAAGAAGAAACTATTTTGATGGAATATTTTACCTTCTTGAAGGAGCAAGAATTGTTGCTTTTTTCTAATCATTTAGATGCTTATGTTAATATCAATTTAGATTGGGATTTTCCTGCTGTTATTGCGAATTCAATTATTGATTTTGGTTTAGAAAACATTACTTATTTGCCTAAAATTATTCAATCTTTAGATAGTTTAGGTTGCCGTTATGTACAGTTACGTTTTTTTGAATTGATTGATATTACTACATTAGAACAAGTTGTTAGTCTGTTCAACCATTCAATTATTGAATATATTGATATTTCGATTCCGTTTAATAGAAAACGACCAAAAGAATACGAAGAGCTATTAGAAAAATATTCTCGAATTCACTCTTTAATTATTTATAATTTTCCCAAGCATGTATCTTATTCAAAACAAAATGAAACAGGTCGAGGAAGTATTCATACTTATCCCAAAAATGTTGCTGCTTCATCTTGTGGAGTTGTTAGTCCACATTTTTTTGGTACAAATATTCACTTGTTCACCGAATCGCAACATCACAATACTTGCCTCAACCGCAAAATATCCATCGACCAAAACGGAAATATTAAGAACTGCCCGAGTATGGTAAAAAGCTATGGCAACATAAAAGATGTTAGCTTAGAAGAAGCCTTAAATCATCCCAATTTTAAGCAATATTGGAATATAAAGAAAGACCAGATTAGTATTTGTCAAGATTGTGAGTTTCGACACACTTGTACAGATTGTCGAGCATTTTTAGAAAAACCTGAGGACATTTATAGTAAACCGCTCAAATGTGGTTACAATCCTTACACTTGTGAATGGGAAGATTGGAGTACGAATCCGTTGAAAGAAAAAGCAAAATCTTTTTATGCCGTTTAAATACGCTAAAGACTATTCCGTTTATCACGATTTGGATTTGATTTGGAGCGGATTTCGGAATTTGGGACGTTGATTATTATCTCGTAGATTTCGTAAATTAACACAGGTTTTCATACAAAAGCCTTGACAAGTTTCAAAACTCATCAAGGCTTTTTATATAAAATTCGTCAAAAACAATTCTACTTTCTCACTCTTTCCAAAACCATATGCCATAATTTTTCATACGGAATCACTTCCAACTCATTCAGTAAACCTCGATATTTAAACGGTTGTTCAGCGAAGCGACTATAATATTTATCGATATTACTTACGCTATCATGGCGGAAATCGACTTTTGATAACTGTTGTAACAAACGAATAAACTGAATGGTACGGAAATAATCATCTTTTTTCAATTGACGATTTGCATAGTTTTTCAATCGGTCGATACGTTCTGTTGCAGCAGAATAACTATTTTTTTCAATCAAAAATAATACTTGAGCAATCAACAAATGAACCGTAAATATTCGCTGATCTTTTGGATACAAAATCGGATCATTTAAGAAGCGAGACAAACGGAAAGATTTACGTTTTTGAGCTCTTAGAATCGGATTTTTAGTTCCTTGTGCTTCGATGATATAATTTAAATAAATATCATAAATATTCCATTTCTCTTTTTCTACACCTGTAATTCGTTTGAATTTGGAGTTGCTTGAGGCCTTTCTATAAATCGCTAAAGCATTGATATAATTATCGGTATGCATTGCCATCAATAGATAATATTCCATAAACGTAAACCAAGTTTCACTTCCTTCTGGAAACGATTGCAAACATTTTTCCGCATTAACTTTTCCATTTTTATAATCTGATAAATGCAAATACGCATTCATTTTTTTAAGCTGGAAAGTTGCTAATTTATCATCTTGATAGTAGCGAGGATTTTGCTCAATATACTGTTCTGCATTTTCACAAACCTGCAAGGCACTATTATAATCATTCAGCATCTCATAACGATATGCCCAAACCAAATACATATTATAAAAGATAATCGGAGATTCGTAAGATTCGGACAAACCGACTAAAGCGTTACAGTAAATATCTATTTTTTCTTCTAAATTATGATTTTTGTGCGGAGGCTTGTGATAGTTCATTGTCACACGCTGATAAAACTCTTCCGAACGAATTTCAGCATCTAAAATATCTTGATATTGTTTGCTGTATTGATCGTACGTTTCGTAGTTTTTTTCATCACCTTGTAGTGCGGCATATCGACGCAAAATCCGTGAACAATTGACAATTACATCTGCAAACTTGAACTTTAAAGCGGTTGTCAATAATTGACGTGCTAAACTCGCAGCAGTATGTTGTGCATTGTTAGTCAGTAAGATTTTTACCAATGTCCAATCCTTATTACAAGAAAAATATGCACGATCGTAAGACGATGTAGAAGGCAAGTTAACATCTAAAAAGAAAAGCGTATTTAATAAGCGTTTTCTAAACCGAGATTTTAACTGTCGATATTTATCATCAGTCGGACTACAACCGTATAAAAAAGTTGCAGCATCACGATCGTTTTTAAATTTACCCGCCATTAAGGCTTCATAAAACTCATTAAATTTAGAGTTTTTGTGTTTTAAAGAATGGTCATCAAATATTTCAATTTTTTTGACCTTCTTCTTTGTTACGATTTTGGAGATTTCTATTAAATGTTTCATGTATTGTAGGAATAATATTCATAGTAAACATAGTAGCTTAGCAAATTTATATAATTCTCTATTCAATTCAAAAATTAATGTCACAATTTTGCCTCTTATTTTTAATATTTATTTAGCTAATTTTATCTTGTCACAAGATTTAGCATTTGATTATTCATCACATTTTAATGTCTAATACCATATCTAATATAAATATTTTATTTTTTAATGTTTTTAAAATTGCTTAAAACTTTGTCAAAGCCTTGGTTATAAGTATTTTAATCCAGTAGGAATAGATTTAAACATCTAAAAATGTTTAAATTAAAAAAACGGATAAAACTAATTATAGCTTTATCCGTTTCATATTTTTTAAAAAATATGTTAAGATATGTGAATACTTAAAATTCAGACTTCTTGAAATAATGGTAACAAAATGTTATACATTAAAACTTAGATTTAATAAATGAGTAACAAATAATCTATTCATTATCTTAACGAACAAAACTGGATTCAAATATTGTTTCGTTATCTCTCAAATCTGTGACAACGATTTTGATATTGTGTTTACCTGTTGAAATAGACTCATCATAAGTATGATAGATAATATTCTTTTTTCCATCATATTTCATCAAAATCCATTGTCCGTCAACCCATCCATTATAGGTTTTTATTCCTGTTCCTTTATCAGCCAATTTGAAGGATAAACGAGGTGAAGGTTTTCTTTCACCATAAAACTCTAAAGGTGTAATTGTCGGTGCAATCGTATCCATCAAAACTGCAAAATCTCCAAAAGTACGAGATTTTGCCGTCAACCATTTATCTTTCCAAACACCACCAACATAACTATCTTTACTATTATTGCATTTAGCAATATAAAGTTTAGATTTTAAACTATCGGTAATATTAGAATTCGGTTTGATTCGTATTTCGTACTTTCGGTGTATCGGAATTTTTTCCTCACCAATATGAAATGTTGGCGAATAAACCTTGCTCGAACCATCAAAATTAACTTGAATACTTGCATAAATATCTTCATAAAAGCTGCTATCTGCAAAATGTAATTCTATATCACTTCGCTTCACAATACTTCCTTCATTATAAGGAAAAATATAATTAAACGTTTGGCTATTATTCGTTCTTAATACCTCCGAACGTTTTGCTTTAAACTCTAAACTACTCTCATTTCCTTTATAATCTTTAGCAATAATTTTTACTTTTGTCGGTTCAGTTGATAATCGAATTACACCATCGTTTACTAATTTTCCAAATAGATTATTTTGTAAATTTCCTTTCAAACGATAACCTCGATAAATATATCCTTCTTTATTCTTCCAAGCAGCATAATCTAAATGTGCATTCAAATAACGTGTTTCATCATAATCGAATGTATTCATTTTGAAATGATAAATTAACGAATCATCTTGATAAACCGACATTTCATAAATGCCATTCGGGTTTGATGTTCCTGAAATATTGTCAAATACTTTCAGACCAATTGCCATACGATTTGAGGCGACTTCGATGACATCAGACGAAAGTTTATAACGTCCATCACCGATTGTTTTCAAATTATAATCTGTCGTATGTTGAGTTTCGTGTTTATGATTGAGTTCATAAACTTTTAAGCGTTTCATCAACGGCTTTGTTACATCAGAAATTTTGAATCCAAAAAATAAAGGATTTACTCGGTTTCCCATTTCTGTATCTCGAATTTCGAAATGCAAATGAGGCCCAAGTGAACCGCCAGTAGTTCCTAAATAACCGATTTGTTTTCCTTTTGATACAGGCAACTCATCAGGTGAAAGTGTTAAATCCAATTCAAAACTTTCATTTTCATAATGTTTTTTCAAAGCGTAATCAGCGATTTCTGGGGTAAATTTTTGTAAATGACCATAAACTGAAGTATAACCATTTGGGTGTGTCACATATAAACCATTGCCATATCCATAAGAAGAAACTATAATGCGTGAAATATAACCTTCGCCAATTGACAAAATTGCATCACCTTGACGACTGCGTTTACTCGGCTTAATGTCCAATCCTCCATGATAATGATTTGGTCGTAGTTCTGCGAATGTTCCCGACAATTTTATTGGAAAACTAATTGGCGAGACAAAATCATTTTTTGGATAAGTTTTATCATTTTTAAACGCCAAAAGAAATAATGTACTTATTAGTAATAGTATTAAAATTCGTTGCATCAACTCTACTTGATATATTAATTAAAATTATAAATTGATTATTTCAATACTCAATCAAGTTGAGTACAGGCTAAAAGTACATAAAAGTAAGTATTTGCAATGCAAATAGGCTAAAGGAAATTACGTTAAATTTATATCTTGTATTAATAATAGTTCAATTCGTGTACCAATAGCTTGTCCGTTTTCATCTTTCAAGTCAATGATTTTGAATACATCTTTTGGCGTTGCTTTACTGTTTTTTGTAATCCAAAGTTCTAATCGTTCTTTTGTCGTATTTAGACCAGCAGATTTATGGGTTTTCTTTTTCCATTTTTTTAGTTTTTTTACCGCTTCACGACCGACTCCATTATCTTCGATAACACAGATTATCCGATTGTCTTTTAGTATAAAATCAATCTTGATTTGTCCATCATTTTCTTTGTGTAATAATCCATGTTTAAAACAATTTTCTACAATCGGTTGAATTAATAATGGCGGAACTTGTACAGCATCTTCAAAAATTTCTTCATCAATTGTTAGATTTACTTCAATTTTTTGTTTGAATCGCAATCTTTCCATTTCTATATAAAGCTTCAAAAAATTGATTTCTTCATATAGTGAAATAGCTGATTTTCGAGAAAAATCAAAAATCATTCGAATGAGTTTGGCAAATTTTGACAAGTAAATCATCGCTTGTTCGCCATCATTAAGTGTCAAATAATGTTGAATAGAGTTCAAGACATTGAAGATAAAATGAGGATTCATCTGAGCTTGTAAAGCTCGCATTTCCAGCTCATTGAGTTTCTGCTCAAATTCATTTTTAAGTTTTAAACGTTCTCGAATTCGATTTACTCTCGCTTTCATCACTATCCAAACAATTAATAAAAAAGTAATTAATACAAATAATCGAAAAGTCCAAGTTGCCCAAAATGGTTTTAGAATCGTAATGTTTATCCGAATCGGCTTTTGGCTTTCAATATTATCTTCATTAATTGCAACCGCTTCAAATGTATAATTCTCAGGATTTAAAACAGGATAAGAAACAACATCTGACTGAATTTCTCTCCAATCATCAGACAATCCACGCATTCGATATTTATACTTAAACTGTCCCTGACTTCTGAACGAAACGCCAGTAAAACCAATACGAATATTATTTTGATTATGTTTTAAAACGTACTGTTCAGCAAGTATCGTGTCTTGCTCAAAAATTTGAAAACTGGAGAAATAAATCGGTGGAGCAACTGTATTTTTAGTTTGAATATTTTTACCAAAACTATTAATTCCCTTTGAAGTGCTAACATAAATTTGTTGCTTATCAACTGCCAAAGCCAGAATATCATTACTAAGTAACCCATCTAATTTGTCTATCAAATCAATTTCATTCGTTGTCGTATTGACTTTATTAACGCCACGATTTGTTCCTATCCAAAGCATTCCATTAGGTTCAAGTATAAAGATTTGACAGTTATTACTTACTAATCCATTTTTTCGATTATAAGTTTTAATAATCTTATTATTCACGATTTGAAAAATTCCATTTGTTTGAGTTCCAACCCAAATCGTATCATTTTGATTATGTATTTTTGTGATTGAACTTTCATTCAATGTTTTTATAGTTGTTAATCTTGCTTTTTTACCATCATAATGATATAAACCGTTTTCTGAACCAAACCAATATTCCTGACCAACTTTTTCAATCGAAAAAACTCGTTTACCAATACCTTCAATTGCCTTTTTTTGAATATTTCCCCAACCTTCATATTTTAATATATCTATTTGATTCTTAGGTATTAAGACAACACCTGCTGTATTTCCAATAAACAATTTATCTTTTTCTGCATAAAGTGTTTTATAAGTAATATTCGCTATAGCATTATGAGAGGAAATAACATTGTTTGGATTCATTCGATATAAGTAAGTTTGGTTATATATCCATATATCCTTATGCTCATCAACAAAAAAGCCTTTAATTGGTAAATCTGTGTTTAAGGAAAAATGAGTAGATGTTTCTTTTTCGAGCGACTGAATCGTAATTTTTCCATTTGAATAACCAATGAATAAATCATTGTTTATTACATTGAGTGCCGATACAAATGTTGATTCATCTGTTATAATTTTGGAATATTTTAAGTCCAAAGAAGGCATAATCACTAAACCATATCCGTAAATAGATAACCAATAGTTTCCTTCTTTATCATGTAAAAATTGATTAATTTTTTTATGATTAGGCAATTTTACCTTCTTAACAAGTTCTTGTTCTGTTGAATCTATGATTAAAATATTATTATCAGTAATGACCCAGTAATTATTATCTTTATCAGAAAATAAATTAAAAATTTCAAATGGTTTATCTTCAAATTTTTGAAAGTTAGACGTTCTCTTCTGCTCTTCAAAAACGATATAAAATTCATCAAACTCTTTTTTAATTGACCAATATTTGTTATTGATATATTTGGATTTAAAAATGGCATTATGGTATAAATCAAAATCTAATTGTTTAACATATTTATCGCCTTTAAAGTAGTAATTATGAAGTCCAACAGTAGTAGCAACCGCATAATTATCATCAGTAATAATAAGATTAGCATAAATTCTACTTTCTAAATTTGACTGATTTTGTATAAGAATTGGTTTATGATTTTTGTTTACTTTGTAAAGCTTATGATGGAGTTTACCATCTTGCAAAAAATACCAATAATCGCCCTTCTTATCTTGTTTAAACTCAACTAATTTATCATCTTTTTTTATAAATGATGCTAAATGTACTTTATTGTTTTTTATATAAAAAAGCTGACCTCTTAAATTCCAAAACCAAATCGTATTTTCATCATCAATTAAAAGTCCGATAATATCTTTATCCTTGATATTTTCATTATTGTATACCTTAAATTTTCGCCCATCATAACGAACAATACCATTATCAGTTGTTATCCAAATAAATCCTTCTTGATCTTGCTGTATTTGATAAATCAGGTTACTTGGTAAGCCATCATCGGTTGTTAATGTACGATAAGAAACAGATTGACCAATCACACCAAATACCATTAATTGAAATAATATAATAAGATATATTTTCATTCTAATATTGAACTTGATGAATTAGTAGTAACTTAATCGAAGTTCCTTGTGCTTCTCCTTTTTCATTTTTCAAATCACTGATTTTGAAGAAGTCATTCGGAACATTTTCGGTTTGTTGAGATAACCAGAGTTCTAAGCGTTCTTTAGTCGTATGAACACCAGCAGATTTGTGCGTTTTCTTTTTCCATTTTTTGAGTTCTACGGTAGCTTCTCGACCGATTCCATTGTCTTTCACAACACAAGTTATCGAATTATTTTCCAGCTTAAAATTAATATCAACTTTTCCTTCACCTTCTTTGTGCAACAATCCGTGTTTGAAACAATTTTCTACAATCGGCTGAATCAATAGTGGCGGTAGTTGCACATCCTCTTCTAAAATATCGTCATCAATCGTCAAATTTACTTGAATTTTTTGCTTAAATCGCAACTTTTCCATTTCCATATACAGATTCAAAAAATTTACTTCTTCATATAATGAAATCGTAGATTTTCGAGAAAAATCAAAAATCATCCGAATCAATTTGGCAAACTTCGATAAGTAAATCATCGCTTGTTCTCCATCATTGATAATCAAATAATGTTGAATAGAACTCAATACATTAAAGATAAAATGAGGATTCATTTGAGCTTGTAAGGCTTGCATTTCCAGTTTATTAATTTTTTGCTGAAATTCATTTTGAACATTGAGTCTTTCAATTCTCGCTCTAAAAAATAACCAGATTAAAATAACAATTATTATAATCGAAATACCTCGAAACCACCAAGTCGTCCAAAATGATTTTTGAATTATAATTGTTATCAAAATCGGTGTTTTACTTTCAATTCCATCTTCATTGATTGCGACTGCCTCAAAAGTATAATTACCAGAATTTAAAACAGGATAAGATACATAATCCGATGTTGTTGTACTCCAATCATTTGAAAGCCCCTTCATTCGATATTTGTACTTAATCGTACCTTGACTCCGAAACGAAATCCCCGTAAAACCAATTCGGATGTTATTCTGATAATGCTTTAAAACATACTTTTCTGAAAGTATCGTATCTTTCTCAAAGATTTGAAAACTGGAGCAGTGAATCGGTGGGGCGACTTTATTTTTTGTTTGAATATTTTTATCAAAACTGATTAAACCCTCTGATGTACCGACATAAATTTTTTGATTATCACTTGCCAATGCTGTAATGTCATTATTGGGCAAACCATCTAAATTATTAATTAGCTCAATCTCACCAGTTACAGCATTAATTTTATTAATCCCCTTATTCGTACCAATCCAAACAACGCCATTTGGTTCTATAACTAACTGCTTACAATTATTACTAATTAAGCCATTTTTTTTATTATAATGAGCAACAATTTTTTTATTCCTAATCTTAAAAAGACCATCAGTTTGTGTTCCTACCCAAACTGAATTATCCTGTTTAATAATTTTGGTTATCCAACTGTTTTGTAACTGACTTATATTTGTTAATCTTGCTTCTTCACCATCATATTCATACAAACCATTCGTAGTACCTAACCAGTAATGATCACCTACTTTTATGATAGAATACACTCGGTAATTTACATCTTTGATAGCAAATGCTTTTCGAATAGTCACCCAATTATATTTCGTCTGACCAGTAACGAATGCGTTATATTTAGTTGATGGTATTTTAATGACACCGTTATAGTTGCCAATAAATAAATCATTAGTTTCATCATCAAAAAAAATAGATTTATATACGATATAGATTTCACCAACATTGTGATATTTTATATCTTTTAAATTTGAGTTTAATACAGTTGCTGTTTCTCTGGATACAATCCATATTTCATCCTCAAAGCCCTTTTCTATGGTATAAATCGTTCTTTTATTATCAATCGTTAATACTTTATCTTTCTTTGTTTTTAAATCTTTATGAATAATATTTCCATCATTTACACTAATTAATAAATCATCGGTATTCGTATGATATAATTTGTTAACAATGATTTCTTCATCTTTAAGACCCGTAAATTGTTGCTGTATATTAATTTGTGTAGAAGCGATTATAGCAACTCCTTTTTTACTTAGTGGCAACCAATAGTTATACTCACTATCTTGAAAAAAATTGTTTATTTTATCTCTATACTTAAAATTTATCCTATGTATTAATTGTTGTTCAGAACTATCTACCACAATGATTTCATCAGAGGTAATACACCAAAATTGTTTGAATTTATCTTGATAAAGCCTTTCTAAATCTCCTTTTATAAATTTCAGAATATTACTATTCTTTTTTAATTCGCCCTTATCATCAACTTTATACAGTTTATCTTGAAACTCCCGTAAACACCAACTCTCATTATTATATCTATAAAAAAACAAACGACCTTCCAAAAGTCCGCCACCAAATATTGGTGAGTAAAATTGAAATGAAAACTTAACGCTGTCGTTTAGTATTTCAAAAATACTATCTTTCCTTTTAAGAAATAGCCGTTTATCATCTTGGATAAAATGATTAGGTTGCCCTGTTTGAAATGTTTTAAGTAACTTATATTCTAATGATTGAGTTAAAAGAAATAATTGTTTATTAACCGTTAATACATAATATTGATTTGAGAACTTAACAAAATCTTTAATCTTTATATCTAATGATTTTTTAAATGAGATTTTTTTTATTTGGTTATCTCGAATACGATAAAGTTCTCCAGTAAAATTCCAAAACCAAATTTGATTATTATCTATTATAAATCCAATTATATCTTTATCCTTAATATTTTCAGGATTATATAGTTTGAATTTTTTACCATCATAACGAACCAAACCATTTGCTGTTGCCATCCAAATAAAGCCTTTTGCATCTTGTTTTACTTGATAAACGGTATTACTTGGTAAGCCATCTTTAGTCGTTAGAGTCCGATAAGAAACAGATTGAGCACAAGTTGTATAACTCCACAAGAGGAGTATAATCACTATACTATTTTGAAGTAGATTTTTCAATTGGGTTTCATTTTGATTAAGGGTTAACAATAATATAGTTCTCGGACTAAGTTTACAATAAAATCAAATTTTGAAGTTTGAGAATATTTAGGGAATAGGTTATTTATTACCTATTCCCTAACCTGGCAAAGCCAGTACCATATTTACGTGTTACGAGTTGCAGGTTTTGCTCCCGAGTCCTCGGGATAAGACTTGACTATTTAGAAACTAATTCTTTTCATCCTCAAAACATCAACACATCAACACATCAACACATCAACACATCAACACATCAAAACTACTCTAAAACAATAATTTTTTTCACTATTCGTAGATTATCACTATCGGTATATTCCAGAAAATAAACACCTTTAGTTTCGATATATATTTCTAATTGTTCAACTGGTTCATCAACTCTAAAATCTTGAACTAACTGACCCGACACATTATAAATCCGAATATCAAAATTTGTTTTTTGAAAACCATCAAGCGTAAACTGTCCATGATTTGGATTTGGATAGGCTGTAAGATTATTTGCTTGAAACGATTCTGTTTGCCCTTCAGTAGATGTTGAAATTTTTCCATTCAAATAAAGTAACCAAACTGCCCCTTTATTCCAACCGCCATCATTGGTTTGAAAAGCACTTACGATAATATCTTTCGCACCATCGCCATTCAAATCATTAATCAGAGATACACTAAAACCACTGAATAAATCTCCATCTTGTAACGGAATATTGAAACCACCTTGTGTACTACTAATTTTCTCAAATGTTTTTACACTACCATCAGCATTCAAAAAGATTAGATAAACTGCTCCTCGGTTTGTTCCACCATCATCATCTAAATAAGCACCGACCATGATATCTGCTACACCATCACCATCAAAGTCTCCAATATTATCCGCAGATGTACCAAAAAAATCTTCATCATCTACTTGATTTGTAAAATTATTAGTGATAGAACTAATTTTTTTGGTAGTTGCTACTGTACCATTAGTATTCAAATACAAAATATAAACTGCTCCTCTATTAAATCCGCCATCATCATCACCTCGTGCACCCACTAAAATATCCGTAACACCATCATTATTCAAATCACCAATAGATGCAACCGAAATACCAAAATAATCTTCAGGATCCAAATCACCTCCAAAATTACCATTTGATTCATTTATTTTTTGATAGCCATTGACTGTACCATTGGTATTTAAAAATAGAATCCAAACGGATCCTGCTCGATGACCATCTTCGTGATCAAACGATGTACCAACCGCAAGATCCACTACATTATCACCATTAATATCTCCAATTGCGGCAATAGAACCGAGTCTACCTCCCGAAGGGAATGTACCTGTAAAGTTACCATGTCCCATACTTATTTTTTGGTGAGCTTTTACTGTTCCATTTGTATTCAAAAATAGAATCCATATCGCTCCAGTATGATTACCTCCGTCATTACCACGGTTTTCTCCTACTGCAATATCAACAACACCATCGTTGTCTAAATCACCAATTGCTTCAATAGAAGATCCGAAAGTCCCGTCGGTAATCCCTGTGAATCCGCCATAACCAGCACTGATTTTTTGGTGTGACTGCACATCATGATTGGCATCTAAAAATAATACCCAGATTGCTCCCTGATCAGTTCCACTGTCATCATCAAGATTTGCGGTGACGATAATATCCTCAAAGCCATCGCCATTTAAATCACCTAAATCTGTAACGCCTGCTCCAAACTGGTCTTCTATATCTAACTGTCCTGTGAAATTACCTGAGTTAGCACTAATTTTTTTACCACCGAGAACGACCGTATTTTGAGCCTCAATTTGATTAATAAGTAGAAAGCATAATAGGCATAAAAACGTTAAATTTTTCATTTGTAATTTTTTAAGTAGTGAGTTATAAATAAGTTTAAGGATTATTATCAATCCTAAATGGGGTTTTGGTTACAAATAGTAAAAAGATAAGGTGTTTTACTGGTTATTTATATCTCATCAATGTTCTATAAAATGATTTATATTCTTTTGTAAAAGTAACAATTTAAATTTAGATGGTTAATAACATTAACCATCATTTCGGTTCTATATGAAAAGTAAGCCCTAAATTTTGACAATAAAATGGAAGAAACTTTTTTTAATTTCACTTAAAAGTAAATAGCTAAATTTATACCTTATTTCCCTTTTTTAGAAATTTATTAACAATATTGGTAATGTCTTGTGAGATATTAAAATAAAGAATCATACTACCATAAGTTACAGTAATAAAGACTGCTTTTATTAATATATTTAATAAAGGATGTCCAACATTTGGTAGAAGCAAGGTTAATAAATAAACACTAATACCGATACCAAATACGGCAAGTGTTTTCAAACTTAAAGGTTGAATTTTTATTTTTTTATAAATAAAACCTAATTTTAAAAAATTAAAAAGTATCAAAGATGTAAGTGTTGCAAATGCTGCTCCGTATATCTTGAACGGAGGAATCAGCAAAAAGTTCGTAAACACATTAATGACGGCTAAAGCCAACATAGCGTAAAACGTAAAACGATAATATTTAGACAAAGCAATAATCTGAGCATTAATACCTGTAACCATATCTACTATTCGAGCCATGCCTAATATTAATACTATATATTTACCTTGAGCATATTTTTCATTATTAGGAATCATGTCAAAAAGATGATCAATACAAGACCAAATTCCAATCAAGAAAAACAAACCAACAATCAATAAATTAATAGAACTTTTTTTATACAGTTCTTCAATATGAGCAATATCGTTACGTTGCCATGCTTGTGAGATAATCGGTGCAGAAATAGATTCAATAGCCTTTCGAGGAATATCAATCGCATCAGCAATAAAGAATGCAATCGCATAAACAGCAACACTACTTAAATCGACTAACATTCCAACCATAAAAAAATCGATTCGAAACGCTAACATAGAGCCAAAGCCTGCTAATATACTAAAACCCGCATAATCAGCTATTCTTTTGATTCTATCTTTTGTTAAGAAGTTGAAATTAAATCGTAGAGATAAGTGTCCTAAAGTTTTTAAATAAATTAATAAGGCAATTAAGATAAGTAGATAAACAACTATCAAGCCTCGCATCAGTAGAACAAAATCAATGAAATCATAAAAATAGGTCAGACAAAGTGTTAATAAACCTAATTTTAAAAAAAGATTATTGAAAATCTGTGGAATGACTATTCGATTAAAATTGACGATATATCTTGATATAACCTGATTAAGTCCTATAAGAATAACTAATGGTAAAATATAAAAAACAAAAGTAACGTATAATTCGCTCTCGTGTTCTCTTAGAAAATAATCTAATATCGACTCTTGAAAAGTTAAACTAATGAGTAAAAATAATATTTGACCTATCAAGACAATCATTAATAATAAGGACAGAAAGCCATGATGTTTTTGTGTTTTGTCTTGAAACTCTGGAAAAAACTTAACCGCTATATGTCCTGTTCCAAGCAACACAAAAGGCGTAATCATTTCTGCCGTTTTTAAAACAAACTGAACCAAACCAAACTCCTCTTCAGTAAGCATTGTTGGATAAATCACTAAAATGTTGATTGCTCCAACTAATACAGCTATGTAAGTTACAATACTCTGTTTGATACTTTGTCTTTGTATTATGCCCATTGTGTCATGATTCTAATAAGAATGCGTTAAAAAATCGGTAGACAGTTGCCGACCGCTTTGTTGAAGGTTCGACAACGCTGTAAAATAAATTTTTCTATTTTTTCATTAATAAAGCAACACCATTTTTTATTGGAAAATTTAAAAAGTAATCTTCAACTTGATTACTGTCTGTAATAAATGGATATAAATTATTGTGAATTTCATTATTAGTAGAAGTAAACTCATAGCCTAACTTCGTCAGTCGCATGACAGCGTTCCAGTTATTCAAAAACCAATAAATAAAACGGTTACTTCGGGGATAGTTCGCATTATCAATCGCCAATACGTGTCCAGAAGGCATTTTAAAAAAGGCTTCCATCATAAAGGTAAGTGAACTGTACTTCGTGACAGGTTTAGTAAACCAATGAATTTTTTCTGTATTTTTTAGTTGTTGTTTTTCAATATCTACAAAATTAAAAATTGGTCTATCCGTGATGACAGTTCCCCAGTTCTCATCATTACGTTGTATTTTATTTTTTTGAGTGTGAAAATGCGTTTCTAATCGCAGCCACAATCCATCTGGCATAAAGCCAACCGTTGATTTATTAGCAAACGGATGCCATTGATGATGCATATAAGTTTTATCATTAAGAAAATGCACTTCTAAACCCATCGTTTTTTCACGCACATTCAAATCTCTGTCTTCGATTCCCCAATAACAATAAAGCTCATCGAATCCTTGTAATTCAAAAAAGCGTTGTCGGCTGATGAGATGACAAGCACCCAACGCATTATCTGCAATCGGTAGATTTTGGTATTTATGTAAATTGTTCCAATCTTTAAATCCTTTAGGCAAGTGATAATGTAAGATGTGTAGGACTTTATTTGTTTCAGCATGACGGAGCATTATTTCTAAAAAGTCTTTCGGATAAATCATATCCACATCTGTTGTCATCAAATAATCAGCTGTTGAGCGTCTTGCACCAGTATTTAAGGCTCGTGACCGATTCCACGGCATTCCTATTGATGCGGTATAAATATACTCGCAAAAGTCATATTGCTCTACTAAAGCCTTTGTCTTTGTCGCAAAGTTCGGCTCACTACCATAATCAACAAATAAAACCTCAAAGTCCTTAAATGTTTGTTTGCCTAAAGAATCCAAACATCGCTTTACTCTTGTCGTTTCTCTATCTCTAAAACTAAATATGATGGATAATTTCATTATCTGTGAAGTTCATTCATAAGTTGGTTTACTAATTTTTTTTGTAACTACTCCGCATTATTGTATTTTAATTGTTACCCACAGCGTGTCACAGCGGTTTTCACGGAGACACAATGTAAATTATGTTCTCTGTTTAACTCTGTGAAAAAACTCAGTGATGCTCTGTGGGAAATAAATATATAATTACTGAATAGTAACTTTTTTTAAGACTAATAACCAATAATAAATTATAATACTTTTAGAATAATCAAAATATTGTTTTTTCCGTCTTTGTATTCAATATCAACTTAACGACCAATTATTTTTTTAATTCTATTTATTGCTCGTTCTTGTAGTGTTCCATATTTTGGTCGAGGAACTTTTGGTATTTTATATTGTCGCTTTCCTGTTGTTGGATTTTCAGCTTCAAAGGTTTTAATTTTTTCAACCATTGCAGGGAAAAACTGATACTTATTTAAAATCAACTGTCTTGCTTCATGAATAGCCTCTAAATTATTTTTCCATCGTTCCGCTTCGATAGCTTCTTGAAGCCTTGCCATTGATGCAGGTTTATCAAATGGTTCAATAATTAATAAAGCATCCTCCGAAAAATAATCCAAGATATTAGGACAACCAGCATAAACAGGCATTGTCCACGATAGCAAGCAATCCACCAGTTTTTCTGTCCAATAATATGGTATAAACGAGTTCTCGATAGCAATACTAAATGTAAATGGAGCAATTCCATCATACTTATCCTCGACAAATCGAATACCTCTACCGAATAATTCCAATCCAAAATCCTCTTCTTTCAAATACTGAATCAAATCGAATCGAGCAATATGTCCTGGACGTGTATAAGCATTACTTGTAACCGTAGAAACTCGATTTAACTTATCTTTTTGTGGTTTTAATTTTATTAATTCATCATAAGATTTGCCAATATGCCACGGCAAACTACAATGTTCATGAACGATATTATCTGCTTTTACATCATGTTGCGTATAAACTCTGTCAAAGAATGGAAAAGCTGCAGTATGCCATTGATAAAATTCTACGGGCGGTTCTTGCGTAAACAGCCAAGCACTTTTAGCTCGTACATTAAGTGCTGTTTTTGGCGGATTTAGACAAATAAGATAATCACATTCCGTCACAGGTTCTTCTGTAAATTGTACACCTTCCCAAAATCCACTACTACGAGGCGTTTGACGCATTAAATCTGGTGTTTCCCAATCCCTTACTATTCTTACAAGCATAATACAACTGTATATTTATAATATCCTTATTTAGTTTTCTCTAACAAAAAGTACATTTCCCATATCTTCCCACGCCAATGCTTCGATAGTTACTTTGAATCCTTGACTAACCAACCACTTTTTATAATCTTCATAAAGCGGCACTTCCTCATAGGTTTCAATCAAACTAACTTCCGTATAGATTACTTTAACCGTTTTTAGAATATTTGGAGCAGCTTTGAGTGCCGTCAATTCATTACCTTGCATATCAAGCCACATAAAATCTATCTGCGTCACACCATTTTCGGCAGCCCAAGTATCAATTGTTTTTACAGGTACACTTAGTTCTTCTTCAAACGGAATATGTTCATGAAAATTAATGTGTTCTTTCGGTTTTAATAACGAAGAACTGGAACGAGTATCATCAGAGTCACCACTTAAATACATTGTCGTTACACCATTTTTGCCGTCTAAAGCAATCGGATAAAGACTAATATTTTGTTGTCCTTCTACTCGCTTTTTTAATTCTGCAAACACTGCAGGAATAGGTTCAAAAGCATGAATATGCCCTTTTGGAAACTGTTTACAAAGTTCTAAAGAATCTATACCGTTGGATGCTCCTGCTTCAAAAATAATAGGATTTTCTGGTAAATACTTTGCTATTTTCTTTTTAGATATAGTTCCTTTTTCGGCCGTTAGTCCAAAAATTTTTTTTAGTTTTTGAATCATTTTAGAATCACTTTTACCCAATTTTTTTTAAAAAAGTTTAGCAATAGAAGGATGTTGTGCCACAACCGTTTGGAGAATTAAATCTGTATATTTCGCCATAAACTGTTGTCGTTCTTCATCATATTTATTAGAAAGATTTACGACTTGTTTATCATGTACCGTTTTTTCTTTTAACTTCTTTTTTGAAACCTGTTCTGCAACTGCTTCTAATCGTTCTTTATCCAAATTTACTTTAAAATGTTCGCAGACTTTACCAAAAGCCATTGGCAAATCCTTTCGCATCTCTTCGTAAGATAATATGGTTTTATGTGTCGTAAAAGTTTCCTCAAAAATCCACTTTTTTAAATGTTGACCATAAATAGTCGCCCAATGTACGATACGTTCCGTATCGTTAATGTCTTCTTGATAATATCGAAGTTGTGAAAAAATAGTCGGTGCAGGTTGACGATACAAGTAAAACACACTCGCCCGTTTTACCTCTAATTCCATATCGTGCGAATGAACACAAGTAAAATCCGTCGCCTCAAGATATGGTTCAAAAAAGATTAACTTCATAGAGGGTTTTTCAAAGTACAATTCCATAATCATTCGTAACCAATGACTTCCTGTACGTGGAAAACTCACGAGATACGGGAAGTCCGGATCTTTAATAAAATCCGTCACCATTTCATCCGTAATAATCTTCGTATCGCTGGAGTTGCGTTTGATAACGCCCAACTTTCGTAATGTCTCTCTAATCAAAATTTTTATTTTTATACCCTAATTATTCTTTGTCAAAAGAAGATAGTATATGGTTTAGAAATTAGTATATTCTAATATTTTTTTTGTGAAAAATCATTTTACACTATTATTTTGCAAAGATACAAAATTTTCAACGCTACATTTTGAATTAATAAAACGTTAATAAAGTATATGATTATTTAGTTTTAAAACCTACTATCTATGAAAAATCTAATCTTTACCTTTTTATGTATCACGTTATTTATTGGCAATACGTTTGGTCAAAACGAAAAAACTCGAAAATGGTCAGTAGAAATCGGTGGCGTTTATAATCAATGGCATCAGGTTTATAATATTCAAAACGGTTCAACAGATACAACGCTTTTCGGTCGCTGGGCAAAACTTCGTGTTATGCCAAGTTTGAGAATAAATCGTCAATTTCAACTATCTGAATCGGTTTATTTAAAACCATTTATTGGTGCTTCTGTGAGTGGAACACAATCGGATATTTCATTTTCTCCACTTTCAGCAAGTGATTTTTTATTAGGAAATAGACCAGTCCGAGCCGCCTCTTTGGCTTACTATTATTTACCACAAATTGAAGTTGGAACTTTTGCAGATGCCGTATTCAGAAAGTCTAATTTACAATTAGGAATTAAAGCACAATATCATTTGACCTTATGGACAAATCATACATATACCTACATTCCCTTTCCATTAACTCTTACAAATTTAGACCAAATCGAAAATAGAAAATATACACTTGACGATATATTTCACCGCTTTAATAGACTTTATTCTAAAATGGTTTCGTAATTAATGGGAATTTAGATTTTATTGCTAATCGAGGCGGCAAAAACGGAGTGTAGCCTTGCTACATGAGTATTTTGCTAACAGCCTGTCCCGAAACTTCGTGGAAAGAGTAGCGATAAAAGATAATTCAGCTTTATACGAAATTA
>JBGCFH010000271.1:0-1640 GCA_045106825.1 Saprospiraceae bacterium
AACAAAGGCAAATTTCACCCAAATTGCTAACGACATTCTGTTAGACCAAAGATTGAGTTTTAAGGCAAGAGGAATATTAGTTCTCCTCCTCTCTCGACCAAAAAATTGGAAAATTTACATTGATGAAATTATCGAACGTTCCGATGTTGACGGCAAACATTCGGTGCGTACAGGTTTTAAGGAATTGAAGGCTTTAGGTTATGTCAAATTGGTTCGAATTTGGAATAAAGAAACCCGAAAGTTTGAAGGAACGATTTATCAATTATCAGCTCCAAAATCCGCCAACAATCAAAAAAAATCACCTCAATCCAACGATTTATCGAAATCCGAAAAAACCGACATACCAAAAATCAGTACGTCGGAAAATCCGCCTGACAACAAACCCGACCGACCGAAAACCATGATGCATAATAATACTAATAGTAGTAATACTAAACATAGTAATATTATAATACAGCAACAACAAGCAAAAATTGATGATGATGATTTTTTAAAAAATAAAAGTATTCCAGTAGCGGCTGCTTCAGCTGCCGTTTGTAAAAATATAACAGTCGATAAAACAGTCGTTTTGAAAAATATTACGGCAGCTGAAGCAGCCGCTACTGTAGAACAAACTGCAACTCCTCTCCTACCCTTTTTAGAAAAAGATGAAATTTGGAAAAAGCAGTTTATCGGCCAAAACATTTGTAAACAAATCGGCACAACCGAAATTCTGACTGCTCCAAAATTTGATTTGTTACTAAAGCACTTTGGCCAAACGTCCATTTCAAGCGGCACAACTTACGCCAATATTGCAGCGATAAAACGTCATTTTTTCAATTGGTTCAATGCTAATTTAAATAAAAATGCGTTGCCAAATTACATCGAACAACAAACAAAAGCCCCCAAAAAAGCACGTAAACAAGTGGCTACACTAATGCCCAAAACTGATGCGATTGTAAACAAAATTTATACGCAACAATGTGATAATGAAACGCATCTTTATCGCTGTTTACAACTATTAGAAACACATTTGGCTATTTATGAAAATGCGTTGACTTACCTTGATTTGGACAATCAAAAAGCGGTTAATACTTGGATAGACGATATTGAACACGCCAAAAACTTAGTCGAGCGAGGACGAAGAGCTGGGCAATTGAGCTGGTTTTGTGCGAAGAAAAATAATCCAAAAGTCCAATCAAAATCAAAAAACCAAACCTTTTCCGTCATGCTGAATTCATTTCAGCATCTCCAAAACACTAAAGAACAAAATCCAAACTTAGTTAGTATTGCAATCTAAATCATAGGAGATACTGAAACAAGTTCAGTATGACGGAAATAGGTTTGGTTTTTTAGATAGAATATCGTAATTATTCAGCACTTATACCATTGTGCGTTTAATTGGGTTAGAAACCCAATTCTTTAGATGCAAAAGTGCAGAGAAATACTCGATTTTTCGAACTTCCGATTTTTTCTTAATAATGTAACATCTATAAAATTGGGTTTTCAACCCGATTAAACGCAGGATACTGAACAGTTACGGAATATCTATCAAAACTCAATATTTCAAATTATTTATCAATACAAATTTATTGGTTTGAATTATCCTGTTCAATCCTGTAAATCCTGTCAAAAAATATTAATTATGGTCAACATAGAAA
>JBGCFH010000272.1:0-8995 GCA_045106825.1 Saprospiraceae bacterium
AAAATTGTATTATTTGAACCACAAAAGGTACAAAAGACCAGCTATTCTCGGTTTAAAATAATTCGTAATGTGTTTTGCTGTAATTGGTGATTTTTACGATAATCGGCAATCTAAATTAAGTAAGAATTCGACGGGCGATTTAAAATCGCCTGTCGTCAACTTAAGGAAAAGAACTAAGTTTTTAGCAAGTCACCTGATGACTTTAAGTCATCAGGTGACTACATCCGACCTTTCTTGAAGAAAAGTTCAATCGCTTAAGTTGACGACGGGCGATTTAAAATCGCCTGTCGAATGTTTTTATTTAAGCAAAAAAGTCATTAAAAGCATCAATTCTTTATAAAACGCATTATAAAATTTTTTAAACCGAGAATGGCTGACAAAAGACACAAAAGAGTGAAAATAAAATAACTTTTGTGAAAACACTTTTGATACTTATGTGCTTTTTGTGGTTCAAAATTATTTTTATAGGAAAACCGTTTAATGAGATTGTATGAAAAGTCGAATTTTGACTTTTGATACAATCTCCAAATATTAAAGTTTGCAAATAGGCTTTTTAGAAATTACGCTGTTAGACCTCTTCGATGTATTGATTGTTGGCTACTTGATGTATCAGATTTATAAGTTACTGAAAGGTAGTTTGGCATTTAATATATTCTTGGGTTTAGTCTTAATTTATGTACTTTGGTGGTTAGTTGATATCCTCAATATGGATATGCTTTCGCTGATTCTAAATCAAGTCGTAAGTGTTGGTGTCATTCTATTATTGATTGTATTTCAGCCAGAAGTTCGTCGGTTTTTATTATTTTTAGGAAAGAGTTTTTTGCGACAGCGTTCTTCTTTTATTGCCAAGTATTTTGATAATAATCTCTTAATTACTCAAAAACAAAAACAAGATATTCATTTGATTCGCTCTGCCATAGAAGCTTTTAGTAAAACAAAAACAGGAGCATTAATCGTCTTTACCGAAAACCCTGAAGGCTTAGGATTGAGTAATCAAGGGACAATTTTAAATGCTAATATTTCTAATGTTTTATTAAAAACCATTTTTTATAAAGATAGTCCATTACATGATGGTGCGATGATTATCTATAATGGACAAGTTTATTCTGCTGGTGCAGTTTTACCAGTTTCACAGAATGTAACATTACCGAAAGATGTTGGTTTGCGACATCGTGCAGGTGTTGGTATTACAGAAGGAACAAGTGTTTTGGCCTTAATGGTTTCGGAAGAAACTGGAACAGTTTCTATCGCTAAAAATGGTCAATTAGAACGAAATATTTCTTTTGAAGAATTAGAAAATATTTTAGAACAAGCATTTAAGTAATTCAAGTTATAGGTTAAGTAGTTTAAATCAGCTAAAAGCGATAATTACCAATAAAATCTTCAAAACAAATTTTGAATCAACGATAAAAGAACACTTATTCACTTTTATTTTTTTGTGCTTCAATCACTTCCTCAACCATGTTCGTCAAACCAATAAAGTCCTGAACGGATAATTGTTCTGGTCGTTCTCTAAAAATTGGATTTTCCATAATTGAACTTCCTTTTATTAAAGGTTTCATAGTGTTTCGTAGCATTTTTCGGCGTTGTCCGAATGCTAATTTTACAACTTGACGAAATCGTTTGTGGTCACAACCCAAATTTTCATAATCAGGTTTTCGAGTTAAACGAATGACGGCAGACATAACTTTTGGCGGAGGATTAAATGAACCTGGTTTTACATTAAATAATAATTTTCCATCATAAAATGCTTGTGTCAAAACACTAATTACACCATAGGTTTTGTTTCCTGGCGGTGCAACAATACGTTCTGCCATCTCTTTTTGAAACATTCCGACCATTTCTGGAACGAATTGGCGACAAGCCACCATTTTGAAAACAATTTGTGAAGAAATATTGTATGGAAAATTACCAATAATGGCAAAATTATCGCCCATTTCTTCTTCTAATCGCATTTTCAAAAAATCCTTTCCTATGATATTTGGCGATAACTGTGGATAATTCGCATTTAGATATGCAACCATATCTCTATCTGCTTCTACCACTTTTAGAGTATAATCTTTCTCTAATAAATATTTGGTCAACATTCCTTGACCTGGGCCAACTTCCAAAACATCATTGTATGTTTCTGTCAATGATAAGCTATTAGCAATCCGTTCTGAAATGACTTCGGAAGTCAAGAAATGTTGTCCGTATGATTTTTTCGCCTTCATTTGAATGTGTTGATGTGTTGATGTGTTGATGGCATGTTTTTTAGCATTAACATATCAACATGTATCGTCCTGAAAAAACTTTACTTTCCTTTAAAATTTGCTTTTCTTTTCTCTATAAATGCTGTAACACCTTCTATAAAGTCTTCTGTTTCAGCACATTCGCCAAATGATTTTGCTTCTTTCGCTTGTCCATCTTCGTTAGTATAATATGCGTTCACACATTCGATTACTTTAGACACAGCAAACGGAGCTTTTTTACCGATTTTGGTTAATAATTCGATTGCTTTTATAACTTCTTCACCGACAGGAACAACATAATTTACTAAACCCAAACGCAAAGCTTCATCCGCTTTTATCATATCAGCAGTTAACAATAATTCTATTGCTTTTGCTTTACCAATATAACGAACTAAACGTTGTGTTCCTGCATAACCTGGTGTCAGACCTAAGTTGACTTCGGGTTGTCCGAAACGGGCTTTTTCACCAGCGATTCTCATATGACAAGCCATTGCTAATTCGCAACCTCCGCCTAATGAAAAACCATTTACAGCGGCAATAACTGGACGATTAAAGTTTTCGATTCTATCAAAGATTCGTTGTCCTCTTGCTGATAACTTTTCTGCACCGTTAGCATCTAATTTTGTAAATTCTTTAATATCAGCCCCTGCAACAAAAGACTTTTCACCTGAACCTGTAATAATTACACCGATTAAATTTTCAATTGATGGTGCATAATTTGTAAAGACATCATCTAAATCCGAAAACACTTGATAATTCAACGCATTCAAGGCTTTTGGACGGTTGATGGTTATTATTAAAATTCTGTTTTCGAGCGTTGTTAATAATGTTGCGTATTGCATTTATTTAGATTTTGTTAGTTATAATTTTTTTTTACAAAGGTAGCGTATTTATTGAAATTGACGAACCTTGAACAAATCTATCATTGGACGAAAGTCAATTAGGATTGTTTATTCGTTTTTGATTTATTTCAATAATATTTATGTGACTAATAATTTATCGCCATATTTGTTCAAAAATGAATACTTTTGTCAAATTGTGTTTTCTCATAATAATTTCATTCATTATCAATAGTTCAATTCAGTTACCATAATAACTAAAACGTTGATTAACAGGGCATTAAATAGATATATTTTATAAAGCAAAAAAAGAATAAATTATTTTATTTTATTTTAACTGATTATCAAAGTATTGTATGATAAAAGATGATTGTATTACATATGGCTTTCATGGTATTAATATTGATTGAATAATATACCAATACATCAAAAAATGAGATTAAAAAAATTATATCAGAAGATTATTAATATTGGCACAACCAATTTAGAAGAAGGTAGCAATCTTTATATCAGAGTCAAGGCTATGAATAAAATCATGTTATTAGGTTTTTTCATTTTGTTGACTTTAGTTTCAATAGGTTTGTATATTCAATATTGGGGATTTGTTGCTGTAGGAACATCGTTAGTTCTATTAATATTGAGTTGTTTTTGGTTGATACACAAAAAACAATATCAATTAACTTGGCATCTTATTTTTGCGCTACCAGCACCTTTTTTCGTGGGTTTTTCATTTTTCTCTATGACTTCTCCTTCGTTAGTCGTTTTTTTTATTTGTTTTCAGTCGTTAATGCTTGTTTTTTTTAAAGAAAAAATAGTATTGCAAATTTATTTTATTTATTATTCAATTTGTAGTGTTCTTTTTTTATATTTATTATTTGAAGTTAATACACATCATATTAACAATAATGTTTGGATTAATATTTATACACTCATTACAGGTTTATTGGTCGCTTATTATGCGTTGCAATTTTATATTTCGGGAAAAATAAAAAATGAACAAACCTTACGTTTGCAAGAGCAAAAATTTAAGACTTTATTTGAAGGTAGCCCGTTGGGTGTAATGGTATCAGAAACAAATGATACCAGCAAAAAGACGATAAACAGAGCATTAGCAAATATGTTAGGTTACACAGTACCTGAATTAGAAAACAAAAAAATATCATCAATAACTCATCCTGAAGATCAAGATTTACATCAAGATTTATTCAAACAATTACTCAATGGTGAAATTGATTTTTTTGAATTAGAAAAACGGTATCTTCATAAAGATGGAACGGTAGTTTGGGGAAAAATCGTCATTACAAATATCAGAGATGAAGATAATAAGCCACTTTATACGGTGGCAACATTTCTGAATATGACAAAACAAAAAGAACAACAAGAAAAAATAGCGGCACTTGTCCAACAACTTCAAAAAGTTAATATAGAATTAGAACAAAAAGTAGAAGAACGAACAAAAGCTTTGACGATTGTCAATGATGACCTAAAACGTTCTAATCAAGATTTAGAGCAGTTTGCTTATGCGGCATCACATGACTTAAAAGAACCGCTTCGTATGATTAGTAGTTTTGCCCAAATATTAGAACGAAAATACAGTGATAAAATTGATGATAGAGGAAAAGAGTATCTTAAATTTACGATTGAAGGCGTTCAACGAATGTCTGATTTAATCCATAGTTTGTTACAATATTCGAGAGTAGGTCGCAAAGAATCCAAAATTCGAGATACTAAAATAAGTAATATTATAGAAGTAAAATTGATTGATTTGAAACAATTAATCAACGACAAAAATGCAACAATTGATATTCAAAACTTACCCACTACATTAAAGTGTGAGCCTGTGCAGTTAGGTTTAGTTTTTTATAATTTAATTAATAATGGATTGAAATTCAACGAAAATCCAAATCCAATAATTACGATTAACGCTATAGAAGAAGCAAATCGAGTTATATTTTCAGTAGCAGATAATGGTATTGGTATTGAAGAGAGATTTAAGGATAAGATTTTTGAGATTTTTAAACGCCTTCATACTCGTGATAAATATGATGGAACAGGAATCGGTTTAGCACTTTGTCGTAAAATTATTTATCGACACAATGGCGATATTTGGCTTGAGTCTGAAATTGGAAAAGGAACAACTTTCTATTTTTCGGTCAGTAAACATTTGTAATAAAAAAAATATTTATGTTGTTTTTTATCAATATGTTTTGACAGCAGTTTTCGGTTTGAAAATTTTCGTACTTAATTAAGTACGAATTATTTTATAACCGAAAATAGCTGATGTTTTGATAAATCTAATTGAAAAAATGAGTAACAAAATCAATATCAGTGACACAGCGGAACTAATAGTTTCAGACTTTGAGATGTCACCAACAGAAAACCCTTTTTTGACAGAAGAACAACTCCTCAAGGCATTGTCTGAACACGTTGAAATGATGATGAAGTATCGAATGGAAATCTTGTTAAGTACCTTGTATCGTTTAGATGTTTCGGAACAAAAAGTCAATTTAGCAATGTCGCCTGGTACATCTTTGCCACCTCATATTGGAATCGCTCAATTGATTATTGATAGGCAAAAACAACGATTACACACCAAAGCAACTTATAAAACAGAACCATTAGATGATTGGATGGATTTTTAGTAGTTTGGTTATCACTTCAAGTAAAATCGTCTGATTCCGATAAAAACCAAAATCAAAACGGAATAAGCAATAAAAAACGGAATGACAAATTCTTCTAATTGAAGTATCAACATAATCGCCATGATAAACAACTGAAAGCCCAAGCCAAAAGCCGATAAAAGTGTCATAAACCATTTTGGAAAAAGGTTTCCGTCCATCGCTTTTGTATCCAATAAATAAATTGCTCTATCAAAAACGTAATACAATAAATTATACGTTTTATGAAAAATATTCACATATTGCTGCGATTCTCCTTTGAATGCTTTTGGTGTTGAATACTCAAAAACCCTACTTGTCGTGTCGCCATTCACTTTATTTCGTAATATAACGTAATAATAATTGTATAAAGTACCTTGCAACTGAATGCCAACAAAGGCCAAAAGCATGTATATTATTGCCGAATTTGTGATATACCAAAATGCTAATAGAAATAGAAAATTTAAGATAATATCCGCAATCGAATCATAATATCTACCGATATAAGACGGCGTGTTTTTCATACGTGCTAATTCGCCATCAGCTGCATCTAATATTGATTTTAAAATTAAAAAAATAGCAGCTAAAACATAGTAACCATAAAGAATACAACATATTGCTGCAAAGCCTGAAATAATAAAAAGAGAGGTAATATGAATCGGTGTAAAACAAGTTGTTTTTAAACTATTTGCAATCCATCGAGCAACGAATCTTCCATAATCTGAAATATCAACAAATTGATACTGCTTTGGTAATTTAGCCATTTTTATTGGTCAAATGATAAATTGCTAACCAATAAAGTATTGATTGAAACCCATCAAAAAAATTAGAGTAAAATAACTCTACACAAAGTTAAAGCTAATTATGTTAGATTAATGTAAAACGAGATTAATACTAATCCACATCTAAAATTCGTATAATATAAAATATAACACACGATTTTATTTTTTAATACTTTCACTTTTCAAAGAAAAACAACTTTACATTAAACCATTCACCATCAAAAGTTGCATTGTATTTTTTATAAAAATCAATAGCAGATTCGTTCCAATCCAAAACTTGCCATTTCATCATTTTGCAATCTTGCTTTTTGGCTTCCGCAATAATCGCATCAAATAATAATTGACCAATACCTTGACGACGAAATTCTGGTTTGACAACAAAGTCTTCGAGATACATCATTTTACCTTTCCATGTTGAATAAGTCAAATAATACAACGTCATTCCCAAAACTTGATTATTGTCATCAACGGCAACTTGTGATTGAAATGTACCTTCTCGAAAATCTTTCGTTAACTCATCTAAAGTGACAATGACTTCTTCTTTAGCATTTTCAAAAACGGCTAATTCGACAATTAAATTTAAAATAGTCGCTAAATCTGCTTCTTCAGCATAACGAATTGTGATGTTGTTAGTTTGCATTAATATCTGGATTATAATTTTTTTTCAAAATTTAAATAATTGAAAATCAATATTTTGGCTACTACTTCAATTTGTTTTAAACAAATTGTTTAACGATAATTTGGTTTATTGAAACAATTTGTTTTAAATTTGTTGTGTAGTTAGAAACATTTAAAACATTTTGAAACAATTAAACTAATTAGATATGAATCGTTCGTTAACACAATTTAAACATAATTTAAACCAAAACTTGTTCAAAGCTAATTCTTTTTTCCGTGAAAATTGGTTTAAAGTTTTATTGGTTTTAGTCGTTGCTTTTATTATTACTCGCAAAGATTTAAATTTTCAGTTTGCATTAAACAATACAAGTACGACTATTCAACAACCACATAATGGCGTTGTCACTTCGATTGCACAACCTTCGGCATTAGTTACAGGAAATCGAGGAACAGCACAACAAAATGTAGAAAAAGTCGAAAATACTCCAACAGACACAAAAAAAGCGACTAAAAAAATAACACCAAAAAAGCCAAAAGTTGATGATAACAAAGCACAGACTTTTTCAAACTTAGGTTTTGCTTTAAATCCTACTTACGCCAAACGTCATAATATTGATCCTGCAATTGTAGCCGAAAAGAAACGTATTTTGGATAGTTATATCAAGCGTTTTGCACCAATCGCTGTACAAGAAATGAAAGAATATGGCATTCCTGCAAGTATTACATTAGCACAAGGGCTTTTGGAATCAAATGCTGGTGATAGTCGTTTGGCAAAAGATGCAAATAATCACTTTGGCATCAAATGCTTCTCAAAATCATGTGGAAAAGGGCATTGCAAAAATTATACAGATGATACACATAAAGATTTTTTTAGAGTTTATACAAATGTTTGGGAAAGTTATCGAGCTCATTCACTATTCTTACAACGCAACCGTTATAAACATTTACTGAAATTGAAAAAAACAGATTATAAAGCCTGGGCACATGGCTTGAGAAAAGCTGGCTATGCAACCGATAAAAGATATGCATACAAGTTAATCAGTATCATAGAAGTTCTTGATTTACAACGTTTTGATAAATAAGAATCAACCTCAAAGAATTTTTTTTTATATTAAATATTAGCTGACCTCATTTCTTAATTGGAATGAGGTTTTTTTGTTTGTATCTTTTCCTTTTTATGCCGTTAGATAAATGAAATTATATAATAAATCAAAAATCGAAAAATCATGTTAAAACAAATTGTGTTATCAATATTAATAATTGCCATCGTGAGTTGTGGTGAAACAGAAAATAACAATGACCAAATCTATGGTAGCTGGGAAGCTATTTCATGGACTTCTGCTGGTATGGAAACATTGGATGAGACCTCAAACGTTACCTTTCAATTCAATGATGATGATACTTATGCTGCAAAATCTGGAGAAACAACACAAGAAGAAGGCATTTATCGCTTAGAAGGAACAAAACTATACACAACTGAAGAAGGTAAAATGCAAAAAATGGTCGAAGTCAAATTGTCGAGTACAGATACTTTGACAATGAATATGAATCGTTCGGGAACTGCTGAAACAATGATTTTAGTAAAAAGCGAATAAGATTAGGGCTTTTAAAAAATTCTAAAAGATGTAGAATTTTGTTTATAATAAATACGCTGAATGTATTCGAAATAAAGAATTAGAGAGCAGATGATGTAATACTTGAATGTAATCATCTGCTTATTATTTCAGAAACGGTTTTCCTATAAAAATAATTTTGAACCACAAAAGGCACATAAGTATCAAAAGTGTTTTCACAAAAGTTATTTTATTTTCACTCTTTTGTGAATTCCTTTTGTGTCTTTTGTACCTTTTGTGGTTCAAATAATACAA
>JBGCFH010000273.1:0-2503 GCA_045106825.1 Saprospiraceae bacterium
TGACTTGCCTTTTTTATCAATAATTTCGTTGATCCCGAGGACTCGGGACGCCGAAGCAAAGGCTTCGACTGCGTTTTTCGCCTTATTCTTGACAAAAAATCCTGCGTCAAAGAACGTACATTTATTTATATTTCAATACTAATGAATTTGCGTTTATTAAACTTTTTAAAAGTTTAGTAAACGTTGATTTTAATAAATACCGAAATAAAAATCAAAATAAATCATTTCTCACCCAACCTTTTCAAATCATCCCTTCGTTCTTCTGTTACTTGATACTTGATACTGGTCACAGGTTACTTAATACTTGTAGCTACAATTTATTAATAATACCTTGCAAGAAAATGAACTGTAACTAAAAATCAGAAACCAGCATCAAGAAACCAGTAACCAGAATAAATGAAGTACACTCAACATTCGCCTGATAATGAGCTAATTAACGGTTGTTTACAGCAACATCGTTTAGCACAAAAATATCTTTACCAACGATATTATGGTAAGATGTTAGGCATTGCTATGCGATTTTCGGGCAATCGTGATGAAGCAAATGACATTATCAATCGAGGATTTTTGAAGGTATTTAATAAAATCGAAATGTACGAACCAAAGGGTTCATTCAGTGGTTGGATAGCAAAAATTATATGGCGAACGGCTTTAGATTATATCCGAAGTCAAGCAAAATATAAAAATATCACCGACATAGAAACGGCTTACGATTTGGGAATTGAAAGTTCGGTAATTGATGATTTGATAGCAGAAGATTTGTTTAAAGTCATACAGGAATTGCCACCAGCAACTCGTACTGTTTTCTCACTCTATGTCGTCGATGGCTACAAACACCACGAAATAGCAACACTTTTAAACATCAGCGAAGGCACAAGCAAATGGCATTTGTCCGATGCGAAAAAGCGGTTAAGAAAACGGTTGACGACTGACGGTAGACGGCAGACGGCAGACGGCAGCTTCGCTTGACGGTTTAATCGAATAACCCTGAAAGGGTTGAATATGAGTAACTGCACGTTGTACGTGCAGAAAAAAGACATTATTAAAATAAGATATGTAAGTGAAAAGTGTGTGGAAACTAATCACTAATCACTAAAAACTAATCACTACATAAAATGAACGGCAATAATCCGCTACATAAAAAAATAAAGCATAAAATTGAACAACATGAGTTCGATTTCGACCCAAATGCTTGGGCAGGAATGGAAGCTATGTTGAATGAAACTGTTACGTCGCCTGAAGTTGAAAATACCAAACAATCTTCTTTTAAAATTTTAAAAATCATTGGTATTATGACGACATTATTTATCGTAATTTATTTGTTAACACGGTTGACCACCGAGTTCTCGGGGCAAGCGGCTGAAACTGAAATAACGAAAACGGAGAATGTAATTAGTGAAAATAAATCAGAGAACATAAATTTAGAAAATTTAGAAAACGAACAAAATCAAAATATTAATGAAATTCCGCTATTCCGAGCGAAGGCAAAGGCAATGCCGTTTGCCCTACAACATCAACACGTCAACACATCAACACATCAACACATTTCACCACCTGATACTGGAAAAATAAAAACAGCTTTAACAAATTATACGGCTTATTACAAAAACGAAAAGATTTTTGTTCAATTGGACAAAACGATTTATAAACCGACAGAAGCGGTTTGGTTTAATGTTTTTGTGCGGAATAGTTACAGTTTTTTGCCGTCGATAAGTGAGATTGTTTATGTAGAATTGATTGCTCCGAATGGGAAGGTTTTGAAAACGTTGACGTTGTTATCGAAAGATGGAATGGCTGCTGGAGATTTTCAATTGACGGACAGTTATAAAGGTGGATTGTATAAGGTGAAGGCTTATACAATGTGGCAAAAAAATACTGGTGATTTCTTTGAAAAAACGTTGCAAATTCAAGAAACGGTTTTGCCGAAGTTGAATATGACATTGGAATTTGCTCGGAAGGCTTATGGAGCTGATGATAAGGTCGAAGCGGATTTGACGTTGATAAATGCAGCGAATCAATTATTGGCAAATAAAGAATTTGATTTTACGGTTAGTTTGGCTGGTCAACAGGTTTTGATGGAAAAAGCAACAACAGATAATCGAGGTAAAACAGCGATTACATTTAAATTGCCAAAAGACTTGAATACAAATGATGGTTTGTTAAATGTGCTGATTCCGCATAATGGTTCGACGGAATCTATTGCTCGAACGATTCCGATTGTGTTGAATAAAATTGATTTGCAATTTTTGCCAGAAGGTGGAGATTTAGCGGTGAATGTTCGTTCTAATATTGCGTTTAAAGCGATTAATGAATTTGGACAACCAGCGGATATTGAAGGCGAAATCTATAATGCTAAAAATGAAAAAGTAGCCGAATTTTCTTCTTACTATCAAGGAATGGGTTCGTTTCTATTATTGGCGAAAGCCAACGAAAAATACACGGCAAAAATCACAAAACCAGCTGGAATTAGCGAAAGATACAATCTACCATTGGCGAAAGCCAA
>JBGCFH010000274.1:0-5864 GCA_045106825.1 Saprospiraceae bacterium
TGGGAAAGCAAAGGATTGAAGTTTGGTTTTGATTCTCAATACCTACCAAAGCCTGTAAGTTTTGAGTAGAATAATTCAAATAATCCGTTGGTATGGTGGAAAGGCAAGGCTTTTTCGGATTATCAACGGATTAATTAATCATTTCAAACAAAAATGAATATATGAAATGCTCAAAATGCGGTAAAGAAGCAAGATTAAGTTACAGAAATAAACAAGAGTTAATTGATAACCAAATGTGTTTTACCTGCAACTTTTGTCAAGCTAAACGTCGTACGACGTTTAGGAAGTATGAACGATTAGCGTCTTATTAGCGGTTGTTTTTTACGCTAGTAAGGGTTTTTTAACACTTCAATAATATTATAAAATGGAAAAGAAATACATGGTAGTTGGAAAGATTACCGTTTCGACATATACATATGTAAATGCCACAACAGAAGCAGAAGCAAGATATAAGGCTGAATAAAGGTCTTGGGATATTGAGAAATCAAGTGAAAATTCAAACGAATTAGCCAATGAATTATTTTCAGTTGATGAATTTGTTGGATGCGTCGATATTACGGAAATTATAGAACAAAAAAAATCATGAAAGGATTACCAACAATAATAGATTTATTTTCTAATGGAGAAAAAATCTATTATTTAACAACAGAAAACGGATTAGATAATGTAGAATCTTTAACGCTTTTTATTGAAGAAATAGACGGTCTAAGAGAATGCGTGACTGATGACAATGGAACGCAAATACATTTAAATCACAAAGACTTTGCACCTTTGATTGTAGATAGCGGAGGAGGAGGAGATTTTTTCTCTCATGTTTTTGATGTTTCTTTCAAATAACCGCTAATGGCGTAAAAAAGTTGAAGATTTTGGGGATAAGAATATTGTTGTTAATCAAACGCATTACACAATAGGTCCTGAACTTCCTAAAAATACTTTTATGTATGTTGGACATGGTGGGCGTAAGTTTATTATTCAAAAAGACAATGAATCAAAACCTATTGTCACTCATAACTTGTGGTGTCAAGGTGATGTTCCAAGAATATGGGCAAACGAATTACCGGATAACGCTAAGTTTTTAAAAGACGAAAGTTTAGATTTAAAAGATTTTCCAATATGGAAAGCGAAAAGTTAGAAAGATTAAATAATTCGGACATTGCAAATGTAGAAGTAATGCACGATATGTTAATCGAAGTTTATGGTTTAAATATAGAGCATGAAGTTTTGAAAAGAGGTCGAAAGACTTCAAGAAAAATAGAGAATCTTCAAAAAAAAGACAACAAAGTAATAGCTGCAATAGCTACAATTCAAGAGTTTCTAAAAGAGCAAGACGAAAGAACAGACGTTCCTGTTAAACTCGAATTAGAAATTACACAAAGTGGATTATCCATATCAGCAAATGATGGATTTCCATTCGCTGCTCATCATGCTACTTCTGTGTATGGAGAAGAAAACTTGATTGAAAACTTTTTAGAACGATTTTATAAAACATTTGAAGAAGATGAATGAAGTAGAAGAAAGTTTTATCAGAAAAATCATTGAGAAACATAGCAAAGGTTTATCATTTACCAAAAAAGAAAAAGGTTTATTCTATACTAAAACGGTTAAGTCATTAGAGATTGGTATTGAAGATAATCAATGTTATTTAGCTTGTGACAACAGAACAAGTGATTGTTGGATTGAAGAGTTCAATTACCTTGCAGAAGTAAAATATTATCTTGATGATAAAGGAAATGCAGAAGAAGCCAAAGAATGGTTTGTTGGTATTAAAACTTTAATAGAAGTAGGTATCTCATATTGCGATGAAAAAGATAAAAGTACAGCGTTTATGTTGCAGTATCTTCAAGACACTACAGAATTATCACTTGATGAGGTCATGGATTATCTAATGTCAATATGGAAAAAATAAAAAATCATGAATGGATTAGAATTAATGTCAGAGCCATTTGACAGTTTAAAAGAGTGTGGTTCAATAACAATAGGATTATTAAACATTGAAAAAGAGGTTTCAGATAATTCTTTATTAGTAATTCACTCACTAATCAGTGAAAATAAAACTGTTGAAGTAACTTGTAAACAATACCCTTTTTCAATAAAAGCTTCAATCGAAGATTTTGATGACTATATTAAAATCAAATGGATTGAGTTTATCTATCCAAATCAGCGTCCAATTGAAGAACTCAACATGGCAGGTTTAGAACAACTTTTGCAAAGCGGAATTAATGATTATGTTGAACTTGATATGCGAGATAACTCTCCAATCCGAATCTCATTAGACAGAGATATTCGTAACGCTTTGATTAGAGCTTATGAAATCGGATTCCAACAAGGAGCGAAAGAAGCTGCAGATGATATTTTAAGTAACGTGTGAAATAAATCAAATGAAAGTAGGAGATAAAGTAACTTACAAAGACGATGGCGGATTCAAAAAAGAGTTTGGCATTGTCAAAAAAGTGCGTAACGAAAGCCAAGTGGCAGTCGTGTTTAATTGTGCAAACGAGTGGGATAACTACATGGATTATACAGGAGTTGTATGCCAAAAAAGAAACTTAACACTCGGTTGGAATGAATGAAGAGAATGAATGTAGTTGCAAGGCTTGTCAGAAAATGTGTACGCATTCTCCTTGCCTTGCAACGCCTGATGATGTTGTAAAACTTATCGAATTAGGACACAAGAACAAGTTGTCATTAACGCTTTGGGCGACTGCAAACGTAGTGACACAAGGCAAATATCCTATTGTTGAAATGGTGCAACTAAAAGGTGAATTAAATGGCATAGCAAGAGGAACAAGAACTTGTGTAATGTTTGATAACGGCAAATGCTCTATTCACACTAACAAGCCGTTAGGTGGAAAGTTAGCACACCATTCAAACACTTTCGATGAAGTCATTTCAAGAGAAGTCAAAATAGCTAATCTTTGGCTTAAAGAAAAGGGTAGAAAAATAGTTGAAAACTTTAAACAATGATACACCAACTGACACTATTTGATGATACGCCAAAACCTTTTGTTCCCGAATTAGTCAAACCCCTACTCTATCATTCCAATTGCGAAATACACATCTGTTTCTCAGGCGGAAAAGATAGTGTTGCGATGGCATTGTATTTAGTATTTGTTCTAAAAGTGGACATAAACAGGATAAGGCTACATCATCATTTAGTGGACGGTAAAGGTAAAACTCTATTTGATTGGGAATGTACCGAAAGCTACTGCCAAGCGTTCGCAGATGCTTTCGGTATTCCCATTGATTGGAGTTGGCGTAAAGGTGGAATAAGACGTGAAATATTTAGAAAAAACGAAGGATTACAGCCTGTTTTATATCAAAGAAATGGTGAAAAAGTCGTATCTTTAGAAAGTAACAAAGGTAATTCTACTCGTTATAAGTTTCCTGCCATCAACGCATCCTTGAAAACTCGATGGTGTAGTTCCGTAGTAAAAATACAACCGTTTACAAGGTATATCGCTGATTATTATTCGTTCAAACAGAACCATAATATATTAGTTTTGACAGGCGAACGTCGTAGAGAAAGCCGTGCAAGAAGCAAATATAAAGATGCTGAATATCATACTACAAAGTCAAAAAAACGGAATGTCATCCATTGGCGACCGGTTATTGACTTCAACGAAAAGATGGTATGGGATTTATACGCAAAGCATAAAATACAACCGCATCCTGCTTACGAATTAGGTTGGAGCAGATGTAGTTGTCAGCTTTGTATTTTTAGCAGTCCTAATACATGGGCATCTACTTATGAATTGTCACCACAGAAAATACAGGAAATCGCTCGAACTGAACAGGTTTTGGGCTTCACGTTGCACGATAAGCGTAACATCATGCAAATAGTCGCAAAAGGACAATCGTTCCTTAAAACGGCTAATACGGCACGATGGCAAAAAGAAATACTAAACAAGTTTACATCACCAATATTCGTTGACAAATGGACTTTACCACAAGGTGCATACGGTAACGAATCAAGCGGAAGTTTATGAAAGATAATGTAAATCCTCATGCGTTTGTTGACATGGGAAAAGTGAAAGATTATTCAAAGGCGTATCTCCCTGAAAATGCAGAATTGGGAGAGCATACAGTTGATATGGGAACATTTCAAGCTGTATGGACAAGAATTCAAAAAGAAAAAAGAAAAACTTGGCAGTTTGATGGAATTAGAGCAAAACACCCTATTCAGATTCCAAAAGATGAATCTCCTTTTGAAAAAAAGATGATGCAATCAATTGAGCATACTATCTTGAAACAAATCAAAGAAGTTTATTTTGTTGATAGATACCCAAAGTACAAAAAACAAGTTTCTCAATCTTTAGTAGAAAAAGTTTGGGAAAACTTAGATTGGGATATTATCCATCAAGAAGTTTCAAAAGAATTGCAAGAGCGTATTGCATCTAATATCGTTCAATCAATGCTTGTAGAATTAAAAACTGATGTTAAGTCGATTTTAAGTGTTCAAGGTGTTCGTCAAAAGTTAAAAATGAATGCTTATCCTGTAATCATGAAAGTTTTAAACGAAGAATTATGAGCCAAGTAGTATTTAGAACAATCGGGTTTAAAACAGAAAATCATTTAGTATTAATGGCTGTTGTTCCAAAAGATATGTTAGGTGACGTACCTAATGTATTTAGCTGCAACACTATTAAGGTAGCTAACACTATCTACACAGGTACTTATCCAACTCTAAAAGTTGATATAGATTCAATCAAAATCAATCAGTAGTTATTGTAGAACTGCCAAACGGCACAATAGAAACATTTGATGTAACAGATATAAAATTCATAAAATAATTATGAAACATAGAACTAAAGATGGTAAAAAAATACCACTCACAGAACTTGAAGATAGTCATTTGATGAACATCATTGCCTATCAAGAAAGAATGGCAAAAAAAGGCTTCAAACGAAGCTATGGAGCAATGGATGAAATAGGTGTAGATGTTTACTATTCCGAGGAAATAATAGAAGGACTTCCTTATCTAAAAGAATCTGGTCATAAGTATTATCTAATTGAAGCATTTAACAGAAATCTAATTTCAAACGAAACGATGATTTTAAAACTACTAACAATTATATTATGAGTAAAACTAAGTATAACACAATGTTGGCAATTACGAATATTATCATGTATTCAATTGCCCGTCAAAAAGAAAATCCTTTCATGGTTATTGAAGCAGAACTCAAAGCTGAGGCTGTTTCAATGGGAATCCTAAACAGTAATAATCACTTCTATCGTTCTTACGAAAGGATTTGGAGTGACAACGATACAATGGAAGGATTGATTGAGAAATGCGTAAAGGAGTTTAATGTCAATGAATATGATTTTAATATTCTGATGAATATTGGACACGAAAAGTTAGATGACGTTATAAATAGTACAGACCTTACCAAACAACAATTCTACAAAGCATTGTTCTTTGACTTCGACTTTGAAGAAAACGATGCAGAAGAATTGAAAGAAGCTGTTGAGATTCTATCAATGTACGGTTCAGATGAAGTCATTGAAATTCTTGATGAAGAAGAAGTATATGAAGTTATTGATTTTGATGAATTGCTTGTCTTTTTTAAAGACTTAGGCTTTGAAGATAGTTTTTTCGGTGAATTGTATCATAAAAACATAAGCTCTGATTTCGAAGACATGGATATTGACCAATTGGAAAACTTCCTATTTTGGACAGTTGCTGATGGTCAAAGTAGGTTGACGGATATTGAAAGTCGTGATTGGAAAAATGCTACTATCATTGATTTTAACGGAAATGAAAGTGATGCAGTTTATCAGTACTTGCAATATACTGATGGCGAAAGTTCAAGTGACCCAATGATTCAATTGGCATCAAAAGAACCTCATGTTTTTGATAATGAAGC
>JBGCFH010000275.1:0-9301 GCA_045106825.1 Saprospiraceae bacterium
TTTCGCATAATCTGCATACTTTATATAGATAAACCCATCATTTCCCCAATTCTTTCCCCAGCTATTCATTACTTCAAATGCTCCACGAGATTCATCATATCCTACAACAACCATAGCATGTCCTCCCAAAACATTTGTATCACCAATATTAGGATTCCAATAAGGCGTTTTTTTCGTAAGGTTTTCAAAATTTTTTAATACTTTCATTCCAATAATTACAGGCTTTCCTTCTGAAATACTTTTTTTAGTGTTATAAATTTTTTGTTTGTTATATGCATTAAGTGAAAATAGGGTCAGATAATCTTTAAGTTTAAATAGGTATGTTGGCTTCATCTTAAAAACAGAAACATGAGCATTACAATATCCATAAATAGCATCAAATTCTTTATAAAAGACATTGCCTCGATGACTTGCAAGTTCAAGCACTTCACCAATTCCAAAAACAGCTTGACAATCTTTATCTCTCAATTGACTACTAAGAAATGTAGGAGATAAAGCATTTTCATTGATTTCTTCAGTAGTCCATTCATATTGTTTTGCATAAGTAATCGTCATCGCACTATATCCTACTGCCCAACCTACATTAGAAGATGTTTCATCTTGTTGTCGAACTTCAGGACAATATTTTTTTAAACTTACACGGAGTGGCAATTCAGAACTACGGCAAGACGATGACTTAGGAAAGTAGCTTGATAAAACCTCATCATAAAACTTATCGGTATTCTCATTTATTAAACAATTATTTAACGTATTTTGACCATAATTGAAAAGAGGAAGGTAAATCATTAGAAAAATTAATTGGTATGTTTTCATAGTTTTAGGATTAAATTATAAAAGAATATTGCCTTGAAGTTCGACAATAAAATGATTTTATTTCTTTCAAAATTTCTTACTCTCTAATAATATAATAGCGATAATGAAAGGATTCCTGAGTATTTTCTACAAAGAATAAAATTAATTGGGAACTATTGTATATGAATAATTCATGCTCTTTTGTAAGAATAATTAAATCTGGTTGTCCCATTTTTAATTCAACTTCTGGTTTAGACAAACCTTTAATTTCTTCTACTTCATATTTACGTTGTTCCCAGTAATATTTATCTTCATTTGATTTGATTTGAAATTGTAAATAATGATTATCAACAACATCGTCAGCGGAAAAAGTTACAAAATTTGCAAAGTAATCTACACCTCTAACCCAAACAGATTTGGGTTCGCCTTGTGGTTTAAATTCAATAGGTTGTAATTGCAGTTTTTTTTCAAATACCTTACATTTTTTTTGATGAATAATACAATGATTTGCTCTAATTAAGGCATTATCATTTTTAGATTTAGCAGCCGTAATTGCTTTCTTAGCAGTTTCTATTCTACCTTCATCATGTTCAATTAGAGCTTTCATTAAATAATAATATCCTTCATTTCCATTACTCAATTTATACATCTCTAAATAATGATTTTTATTTTCTTTGTCAATAGCTTGTTTATCAATTGTGTACATCAAATGAGTAATACATGCCAAGTTTAGATAACTCAATGAATATTTTTCATCTAATAAAGTCGCTCTTCTAAAAGCAGATTTTGCTCTTTCGTAATACTCTTTAACTGTTCGATAATCTTCAAAAGGAGTAATGCCATCAATATTTTGATTGGATAAAATTGTAAACTCTTCAATCAATAATGGATATTGTAAAGTTAACTTCATCTTTTTAATTCCAATTCGAGCATAAGCTACACCAATATTATTCAAAATTTCAGGTGTTGGAAATGATTTTGCAATATGTTCATACAAAATAGCTGCTTTTTGATACTCTTGTAGCATCATCAAAAAATTAGCAGTTTTATATACTTCTATACTTTTTTCAACCTCTGCTATAGCGTCTTCAATTGTTTGAAGTCTATCTTCCAAACTGGGATAACCACAATGTTCTCCTTTGCTAAGTTTATAAAATTTATAAATCTCTTCAATCACATCAATAGCAATATCTGTTGTTTGAAAGCCTGCTTGAACAGCGTAGTATAAGCCTTGTTTGTCTGCTTCTTTTTCTTGATTCACAGAAGAAGTATGATAACCTGTGCATCCATGACCTGAAGAATGATGTTGATAGAAATGAGCTAATTCATGACCTAATATAAGTGCTAACGCATCATCAAACCTATCTTGATATTTTTGAAATAAAAAATTATATAATTCTATCTCTACTACTATAATATGATTTTCTTCATCATAATAAGCAATAATATCTTTATTGTAATTTAATTCTTCAATATACAATGTAGGAGCTGTGCGTCCATTTCCTGAAAACATGGCTAATTTCTTGTATACTTTTTCTATTTTTTGATAACGAGTATCATCAGAACTTAAAAAATCTTGTGCAAAAACAGTTACGTTCAATAATAATAATAATAGTACACCGAAAATATATTTAATATGATTCATATCATTTTATCTTTTAATTCTATATAATATATTTATACCTTTTTTAAGAAAAAGTAACCTTAAACATTTTAAAAAAAAATTAAAATTAGAAAAATATCAACCATTTCTAATTTTTGCTAATTGGTTTTCAAAAAACATATCATTATAATTCGCCTTTCAAATTTTCACCTTTTTAAGTTATAGATTATTTTTTCAAATTTTCACATTTCATAAGGGTAACCTTTTTTTTCTTAGGTTATATCTTATCAAACAGCATTGCAAAACTATGAATAACCAAACCCTAATTAGCGGTATCTTAAAACAAGATAATATAGTCTATCAATGGATTTATGATTCCTGGTATACGGCTGTGAAGTTTTATGTAAAAAGAAATAGTGGTAATGAGGATGATGCAAAAGATCTTTTTCAAAACACAATGGTGGATTTATATTTAAATATAAAAACAGGAAAATATAAAGATGTGAATAAACCATTAAAAAGCTATTTTATGATGATTTGTCAATATAAATGGCTCAATCATCTTAGAGGAAGTGACAAAAGAAACACTGTAAATCTACCAACTAACGATGATTTGCAAGAAGAAGACTTCATAGAAGCTATTATGTTTAAAGAAGGTTTACTTAATCTTGTAGAACACTATCTTGACAAGATGACTGATAGCTGTAAAACGATGTTAAAAGCATATTACTATGACAAAAAAAGTTTGCAAACGATAGCAAATGAAAATAATTGGTCTTTAAATTATGCTAAAAAGAAAAATTATAAATGTCGTCAAAGTTTAAAAAAGGCAATTTTAGACGACATTAACTACAAAAAAATGGTGAGGTAGCTCCCTGTACTTTGAATTTATTCAAGATGTAATAAACAATATCAATAGGCAAATTGATTTGTTAATACGTTACAAAAGGGAGCACTTTTATAAAAAACTAAAAGAACTGGCGACATGAATTTTAATAATTTAAAAATAGAAGAACGCATTGATAGATACTTGAGTCAAATGATGACGAAAGAGGAACACATTGCTTTTGAAAAAGAAGTAGAACAATCTTCTACATTACAAGAACAAGTTGAATTAAATAAGTTAATCAAAATATATCAGGAACATCCTGAAATTCCGGATGTACGAAAGTTGATTCAGTCAACTATGAATAAAAAACAAGTCGAAATACCAGCAGAATATAAGGAGAAAACGATAACAAAAGCGTTCTCTACTCCAAAAAATAGCTTCACGATTCAACGTATTATTCCAATTATTGCTTTAGCAGCATCTATAGTTTTAGCAATAATCTTTGTGCCATATTTCACAAGTTCAGGAGATGTATTTACAGACAACTTTACTCCAAAACCAAACTTAACGGTTTCTTTTGAAGAAGAAGATTTACAATTGATTTCTAAATCTGAAAAAACCAATTTAAACAAGCAAATACAGATAATCGAAAAAGCGTTAGAAAACCAAGAATATGATAAAGCGTTAGAACTCCTAAATGTTTTATTTAAAGATAATTGGTTAAAAGATGAGTTATTCATTTATCATGCAAATGCTTTATTAGGAAAAGGAAAAATTAAACAAGCAATCGTTGAATACGAGCAGTTACTGGATAATGAAACAATATTCAAGTTTATGACAAAATGGTATTTAGCCTTAGCACATATAAAAAATGACGATACATCAAAAGCTAAAGAGATATTACAAGAATTAAGTATAACTGACAACGATTATCAACGTGACGCAAAACGGTTATTAAAAAAATTATAAATTTTTATCATAATAATCATACTCAATTTATAAAACATCATAACACACTTTTCCATTAAGCGAAATCTATCAAGATTTCGCTTTTGGTCTTTTATTAACTTTTTAAAACCTTAACTATGAGAATGATTTTTACTATTGGATTTTTGGTGTGTTCGGTTGCTGTTTTTGGGCAGACGGCAAGTGAGTATTTTTCACAAGGAAAAACAGCTTGTAATAATGGAAATTATCAGGAAGCACTGAAACTTTTTGACAAAGCTATTCAACTTGATGATAATGATAAATATAAATATAATTGGCGTGGTTTTACAAAAGGTAACTTAGGCCAATACGAAAATGCTATCAAAGACTATGATAAAACCATTCAAATTGATCCAAATTATTCTAATCCCTATAACGGTCGAGGTCTTGCAAAACATTATTTGAAACAATACGAAGATGCTATTTTAGATTATAAGAAAGCTATTCAAATTGATTTGAATCATAAAGATTCCTATAATAATTTAGCTTTCACTTACAACGAATTAGGAGACTATGATGAAGCATTAAAATATGCTAAAAAAGCCATCAAATTAAATTCTAATGATGGATATGCTTATAATAATTTAGCTTATGCTTATCACAAAAAAGGAAATCATTCGGAAGCAAAGACAAACTTTGATAAAGCTATTAATCTTAAAAATGACGTTTTCGTTTTATATTTTCGTGGGATATATTATTTTGATTTAGCTAAATACGACTTGGCTTTAAAAGATTTTGAAAAAATACAGGAACTAAATAAACAAGGGAATGCACCTTATAAATCTTATGAAGTAGCCGAGAAAATTCGTCAAATAAAAAAAACAAATTCTCCAACTGTCAACAATAACCTCGTCCTTGTATGGCTCACACCAAATCCTGATGTAGATAACTACAAAACCTACGAAACAGAAACCATCAATATTAGTATTCGTGCAGTTGGTAATGCTAATTTATCAAAAGAGGACTTTATAGTTTATCGAAATGGTTCGAGGATTTATAGTGATAAAAATGGTGAAATTTCACTACGAGGTAAGACATTTTCTACAAAAGTGAAATTACAAGAAGGAAGTAATCGAATTTATGTCAAAGTCAATGGTGTTCAATCTTCTACGATTGTCGCTAAATACAATGCTACAAAACCTGATTTATATTTAGTCACTATCGCTCCAAACTATCAACAAACAAATGCAACTTCTTCACTAAAATATACTGATGATGATGCTCGTGATATTCAGCGAATGTATCAATCACAAGGAAATAAAGGTGTTTTTAGAAATGTTGAAACGATTTCTTTGATTGGCTCTAATGCAGAAGCAAGTGATATTAATAAAACGATGGAACGCTTGAAAACGCAGTACCAATTGAAAAAAATCAAACCACAAGATGTGGTGTTGATTTATATTTCTTCACATGGCTATGTCAATCTTGGTGAAAATGGTACTTTTTATATCAAAGGTGATGATTACGACCCGTTAGCGAAAGCCTATACTTCGGTATCTGCAAAAGCAATGATGAACCAATTGGCAAATATCAAATGCAAAAAACTCCTCTTTTTAGATGCTTGTTATAGTGGCGGATTCCGAGATGATGACGAACGTCGTGCCGTTATCGAAACGATTGAGGAATTAACCAAAAAACAAAATGGTATCGCTACATTCACTTCAAGTAGTGGCACACAAAAATCCTACGAACACGCTTCTTGGAATAATGGTGCGTTTACAGAAGCCTTACTTGAAGCCTTAAATGGTCAAGCAGATTCCAATTATGACCGCAAAATCACGCTTAGAGAATTGGAAACATACTTGGAAAAACGTGTGCCAAGGTTAGTTCGTACAACCTATAATGAAATACAAACACCTAAATTGTATATTAATGGCTTGTCTAAGGATTTGCCGATTTTTGTTTATTGATTTTTTTATTTTTAAACCTTTCAATTATAAATTTATGAAAACACTTATTACTATTTTATTAATAATGACTTCGTTATTACTATTTGGGCAATCTACTGATGATTACATAACTATAGAAGGACGAGTAAAACATTTTAAAGAAAACGAAGATGTAATTGGTGGAAGAGTTCAAGCTATAGGTTCTCAAGAAGAAGTTCTTACTGACATTGATGGAAGATATCGAATTAAAGTTCCCAAAACAGTTACCAAATTAAAATTTTCTTATGAATTTAAGAGTACTCCTTGTATCTCAGAAGTAGTTGATATAAATAGAGCTGAAATAATTAATCTTGAACTTTTCTATAAAAAACATTCACGAAAAAGAAAGAACCTTGGGCAAGTTGTTTATAGAAGCAACTTTAGAGCAGAAAATAATACTACTCTTGTTTGGCTAAATCCTAATCCTGATGAAAACACTTCTCTCAACTCAACTAAAAAATCTATTAATATCAAAGTTAAAGCAACTAAAAATGGACTAAATCAAAACGACTTTACAGTATATCTTAATAATGATGAAATGACCTGTAAGTTAGGTGAACAAAGTTTGATAGGTAGTACTTTTTCGGCAAGTGTGTGTTTAAATACAGGAAATAATGAGATAAAAGTCTGCTACGAAAATAACTGCACAGAAACACTAAACGTCCGTTATCAACCACAAAAACCAAACTTACACCTACTAAGTATAGGTCCATCTTTTCCTGATTTAAACTATACTACAAAAGATGCGACTGATTTTGCCAACTTATTTCAAGACCAAACCAAACTTTACAATCAACGAAATATCAATATTCTGAAAAGTGATAAAGCAACGGCTTCTAAAATGAAAACGGAATTATCAAGACTTAGAGTTCAGTATAAAAGTTCGGTGGTGAGTCGTCAAGATGTTTTGATGGTTTTTATTTCATCACATGGAATCGTCTTAGATGATGACCAACAAGTGCGAATAAAAGGAGCAGATTATGACCCGATTGATAAGGAAGCAACAACGGTTGCCTTTACAGAAATTATTACACGTTTAGATAAAATCGAATGTAAAAAAATCATTTTTATTGATGCTTGTTTTAGTGGTGTTTTAGACCCAAAACTATTGGCTTCTAAATCCGAAACTTCACAAATCGAAGTTGCGAAAGCCCTAAAAATATTGACACAAAAACAAAATGGTTGGACAATCTTTTCTTCAAGTGGCAATGAAGTATCGTGGGAACATTCCGATTGGCAAAACGGAGCGTTTACAGAGGCGATTATCGAAGGTTTGAAATATAGAAAAGCAGATTATAATGATAACAAAATCATTACTACGACAGAGTTATATCGTTATATTAATCAACGAGTTCCAAAACTTAATACTACTAAAGGTTTTCCAAAACAATATCCACAGATGGAAAATAACTTAGGTGATTTACCAATTTTTGCGTATTGATGATGGTTGAATAATTTCATTTATTTGATAAATAAACGGTTACTTTTTTCAATAAATGTAATATACCTATACAATGTGTAAGATTCATAACAAACATTTGCATTTGCTGATACAAGTGATTAGATATAATTGTCTTGTATATTTTTTAATTTAGATGTGAAATAATAAATAGAAATCATAACACCTAATACAATAACAATATTTAATATCAAAGTACCCCAAATCAATTAAATATTGTTGTTTGCAAGATTATCAAAACTATGCGAATTACAACTCTACTTTTTTTTATTTTATTAACAATTACGGTCTCTGGACAATCGAAAAAAGTTTTAGATAATGTGCTAACTGTTGCTGTTTATAATAATAGTAAAAACTATATTCCTTTGGGATATGGTAATGCAGATTTATGTGAGGCAGCCCGAAAATTTAAATCTACTGTTGGTGCTTCTGAAATAGGAACAGGTTTTATATATCGTTATAAAAACATCCCGTATTTAGTGACTTCTGCTCATGTAGTTGATGCGGTAAGCAAAACGAAAGGTAAAATAAAAGCATTTGATAGATATGAAAATGAATATATTTTAGAATTAGTAGGAGGTGATACTTTCTATGATGTTGCTGTCTTAAAATTTAAAAAAGGGAGCGAAACCAATCAATTTCAAGGATTAAAATTTGGAAAAGCAACAGAAAAACTCAAAGTTATTGCAGCAGGAGGAAGTATTGGAAATGTAAAAGGAACAATTTTAAAGGAAGTTGTATTTCCTGATAGTGAAAAGTTCATTTCTAAACATAATAATTATTTAAAATCTTCCACAAAAGTTACTCGTGGCTATAGTGGCGGACCATTATGTACTATTGAGAGTGAAGTAGTAGGTATCAATATTTGTAGAAATAAAACACATGAAGCTGCTTATGCACTCAAAAGTCAATATGCTGAAAAACATATTAAACAGATTATTATCAACGGTCGTGTTAATCGAGCTTTTTTAGGTTTTGAGTGGAAACAATCTAAATTTGAAAACAAATCTCCTACTATTGCAAATGTATTACCAAATAGTCCTGCTTCTACTTACAAAAAATATGTTGGATATGAATTAGTGAAAATTAATAAATATCCAATCACCAGTATTTTTGAAGCTTTACAGCGATTTGAGCAGCTTACCCCAAATCAAAAAATTACCTTAACACTTAGTAAAAAGGGAGTAAATACAACAATCACTTTGGTTACTAAAATTTTAGATATAAAAGCATTAGAAAATATAGCGACTTATACTTTTTTGAACCATTCGAAATACTATATAAAGTCCTTTAGCAAAAAAGAAACAACTTATGTAAAATCTACTATTTATCATTTAAAAAAAGGAAGTAAAATAACTAAATATGATCGTTTAGATATTATCCAAAGTGTAGGTATCGGAGAATGGAGTAGGATGTACCAAATCATTGATTTAAAAGATATTGGTATAACAATTAGGTTATGTAGTATTTTTGGTGAACCGATTGCCGTAAGGTCAAAAAAACAAAACACAACAGCAGTACCTATTCAACCCAAAAAGTTCAAATTATATGATGATGAAAACAGTCATCGAGTATTGTATTTTTAATATAAAAAACATCATAACGATTTTCATCCTTTCTGTTATTGAAAAGATGAAAATCGTTTATTTTTCATCTTCTCCTTTTTTCAACTTCTTCTGCTTTGCAGCTTTGATTTGCTTCTT